>JANOTM010000309.1:0-11099 GCA_031416355.1 Gammaproteobacteria bacterium | reverse complement strand
GCCCACCCTACGCGCTCTCTTAGTTTTTTAGTTTGGAATAATTTTTTTTGTAGGGTGGGCATCGCCCACCATTCAGAATCCAAGAGGAGGATGTGTTTACTCCATGTCAAACTATCGCAGGGAGCGATTGCCGGGCGGAATATTTTTCTTTACGGTGGTCACAGCAGGAAGAAGACCGATTTTGACGACCGATGTGGCGCGGGCCTTGTTGCGCCGCGTCGTAGACGAGGTGCGGGGTGGGTATCCATTTGCCGTGGAGGCCTGGGTCCTGTTACCCGACCACCTGCATTGCATCTGGGCGCTTCCCGATGGTGATATGGATTTTTCCAAGCGCTGGGGGTTGATCAAGGCGGGCTTCTCGAAACGCGCCCAGGGTATGTTAGACGATAAGCCGCAGGAGAGCGCGTCGCGCATAAAGCATCGGGAGTCGACGATCTGGCAACGGCGTTTCTGGGAACATCGTATCCGCAACCAAGAGGATTACCGTCGGCACATGGATTACATACATTTCAATCCGGTGAAGCATGAATTGGTTGAACACGTACGGGATTGGCCGTATTCGACGTTCCATCGTTATGTGGAGGCGGGCGTTTATCCGGGGAGCTGGGGGAGTGAAGAGGCGATAATAGATAATACCGGTGAGTTTGGGGAATAGTGTTGTAGGGTGGGCATCGCCCACCATCGCGCTTCGATGTTGCACCTTGGTGGGCGATGCCCACCCAACGCAAACTACTAGTGAGTTTGGGGAGTAGCCAAGTATTTGTAGGGTGGGCATCGCCCACCATAAGTAGCTTCGATTAGTGTCGAACGGTGGGCGATGCCCACCCTACCGATATGGCGTACCACATTTGAGATAATGAATGAGCATACTCGTCAATAAAAGCACCAAGGTTATTTGTCAGGGGTTCACCGGCAAACAAGGCACCTTCCACTCCGAGCAGGCCATTGCTTACGGCACCAAGATGGTCGGTGGCGTGACGCCAGGCAAGGGTGGCCAGCGGCATCTCGGATTGCCGGTGTTCAATACCGTGGCCGAGGCGGTGCGCATGGCGGGCGCCGAGGCGAGCATGATCTATGTGCCGGCGGCGTATGCCGCCGATTCCATACTCGAGGCGGCGGACGCCGGCATCAAGGTCATCGCCTGCATCACCGAGGGCATACCGGTGCTGGATATGTTGAAGGTCAAGGCGGCGCTCAAGAATTATCCTGATACGGTGCTCATAGGTCCGAACTGCCCGGGCATTATCACGCCGGGCGAGTGCAAGATCGGCATTATGCCGGGCGCCATCCATGCGCCTGGCACTATAGGTATCGTCTCGCGCTCCGGCACCCTGACGTATGAAGCGGTGCATCAGACCACCCTGGCCGGTCTCGGCCAGAGCACCTGTGTTGGCATAGGTGGCGATCCTATTCACGGCCTAGGCTTTATCGACTGTCTCAAGTTGTTTCAGGCCGATGCCGCGACCCGAGGCATCATCATGGTGGGAGAAATCGGCGGTCAGGACGAGGAAGACGCCGCGGCCTACATTCAACAGCACGTGCGTAAGCCGGTGGTGGCGTATATTGCTGGTGTCACCGCACCGCCCGGGCGGCGCATGGGTCATGCGGGGGCGGTGATCGCCGGCGGCCACGGCACGGCGCAGGAGAAATTTCGCGCCTTGGAGGCAGCGGGCGTGCATATCGTCCGCTCTCCCGCGGACCTGGGTGCGCGCATGTTCGCGGTGCTGAAGTAATGGTTAAGGACGCATCTTTGCGCCTGGCCATAGGCCAATTGAATTTTCTGGTGGGGGACGTTGCCGGCAATGTACAGCAGGTGGTCGCGCAGGCACTTGAAGCGCGCGACCGCTTGCAGGCGCACGCCATCGTATTTCCTGAGCTGACCCTTACCGGTTATCCCCCGGAAGATCTTTTGTTGCGTCCGGATATCCATGTGCAAGTAGAAGCCGGCCTGGAACGTCTGCGGAGTGACGTGCGCGGCATTGTGCTCATCGTTGGTCACCCGCAGCGCGTGGGCGATAAGGTGTATAACGCCGCTTCCATCATCGATGACGGCCGTGTGGTCGCCACGTATTTCAAACAGTGCCTGCCCAATTACAGTGTATTCGACGAACGCCGTTATTTTGTGCCGGGAACCGAGGCGTGTGTGACGACCATCGCGGGCGTGCCCGTGGGCATTACCCTATGCGAAGACGTGTGGCAGGCGCAGCCGGTTAAGCAGTGCGTCTATGCCGGCGCGCGTTTGGTCGTGGTACTCAATGCCTCGCCCTATCACATGCAAAAGGGTCGCGAGCGCGAGCAGTTGCTGCAGCAACGGGCGCGTGAGAGCCAGGTACCCATGGTGTATGTCAATCTGGTGGGCGGCCAGGATGAACTGGTGTTCGATGGCGATTCGTTCGTGGTGGACGCCGCGGGAAATGTGACCCAGCGCTGTCCGGCGTTTGCAGCCGGCTTGTTTCCCGTGGATATTCTGATCCACAACGGCGTACCGGCCCCGGTGACACAGCCTCTGGCAGTAGTGCCCAGTATAGAAGAGGAGGTTTACAAAGCGCTGGTCTTGGGAGTCGGAGATTACCTGCGCAAGAATCGTTTTCCCGGCGTGGCTATGGGGCTGTCCGGCGGCATCGATTCGGCCCTGACCCTGTGTATTGCGGTTGATGCCATCGGCGCGCATCAGGTAGAAGCCTTTATGCTGCCGTCGCGTTACACCGCGCGCATCAGCCTGGAGGATGCGGCGACCCAGGCGCAGGCCCTGGGGGTGGCCTACCGCGTTATTCCCATCGATCCTGTATACGACGCGTTTCTTGGTGCGCTGCAAGATCAGTTCCAGGGACGCACACGCGATGTGACCGAAGAAAATATTCAGGCGCGCATACGTGGCACCCTGTTGATGGCGGTGTCCAACAAGACCGGAAAAATGGTACTTACCACCGGCAATAAAAGTGAAATGGCAGTGGGTTACGCCACCCTCTATGGCGATATGGCGGGTGGTTACGGGGCCCTCAAGGACGTGTACAAAACCCTGGTCTATCGCCTCGCCGAATACCGCAACCGGCAGGGCGCGCCGATCCCGCGGCGTGTGTTTGAGCGCGCGCCGTCGGCGGAATTGGCGCCGGATCAGAAGGACAGCGACAGCCTGCCGCCATACGCCTTGCTCGACCCAATACTGGAACTTTACATCGAGGGCGACCACACGCCGCAAGAGATCGTGGCCGCCGGTTTCGACGCGGCCACGGTGCAGCGTGTGACCGCCATGGTGGATCGCAATGAGTACAAACGCCGTCAGGCCGTGCCCGGTGTGCGCATTACACGCCGCGCTTTCGGTCGCGACCGCCGCTACCCTATTACCTCGGGTTACCGCGAGTAATCGCCGTGGCGGGTGGGGAAATCCTGCGGGTTTTGTGCTAGCGTGTATGGGTTATACGCGGCACTTGCAAAGCACGTCCATGGCGGATATTTTTCACCGGTGAAATAGGTGCTACCAGGGGATTTATGAAGAAAATCGAGGCAATAATCAAACCCTTTAAGTTGGATGATGTGCGTGAGGCACTGTCCGGCATCGGTGTCACCGGCATGACCGTGACCGAGGTCAAAGGTTTCGGCCGGCAAAAGGGCCATACCGAACTCTACCGCGGCGCCGAGTACGTGGTGGATTTTTTGCCTAAGGTGAAGCTGGAGGTGGTGATAAAAGAAGATCAACTGGAGCGCTGTATCGAGGCCATTACTACTGCCGCGCGCACCGGCAAGATCGGCGATGGCAAGATTTTCGTCACTGCTGTCGAACACGTAGTTCGTATCCGCACCGGCGAGACCGGCCCGGAGGCGATCTAGGCTTGCACGCTGTGGATCAGGTGTTGAGTTCCTTGAGGTAGTGGCTGCCGGGGAAGTTCTTCTCCAACACCCGCACGGTATCGGCCATTAAGCCTTCCATTCCCATTTTCTTATAGGCCATGGCCTGCAGGCCCAGGGCATCTTCTATGGAGGGTGTGCGCTGGTAGCGCTCGATAACGTATTTGGCGCGATTCACCGTGGCTACATAGGCGCCGCGCGAATAGTAAAAGCGCGCGACATTGATTTCATTTTTGGCCAGGAAGTTGACCAGGTGGGCCATGCGGTTACGACTGTCTTCGGCGTAACGACTGTCGGGAAAGTGTTCAACCAATTCGCGAAAGGCATCGTAGGCCTCGCGCATGCCCCGTGGGTCGCGGTCCGACAAGTTTTGGCCGGTAAAGAAGCGCTCCAGAAAATTGGGTTGATCGTCAAAATTCGCCAGGCCTTTGAGATAATAGGCGTAGTCCACGTGTGCATGGGTCGGGTGTTGACGTATAAAGCGGTTGGCGGCGGCGATGGCCGATGCCATTTCAGCATCCTTATAATACGCGTAGGCCACCTCTAATTGGGCCTGCTCCGCGTAAGGACCATAGGGGTAACGGGCCTCTAAAGTCTCGAAATGCTTGATGGCGGTCTCATAGTTGCTTTGCTTGAGTTCGGTCTTGCCTTCGGTATAAAACCGCTCGGCGGTCCAGTCTTTGGTTGGATCCGTCTCCAAGCCAGCGCAAGCGGTGAGCAAGAGCAAAACGGTGAGGAGGACGGAAACGCGTGAAAAAATTGCCATTAGCATGAACATTCCAAGATGTGTGGGCGGTCACCCCATAGGCGCTAAGCATACCCTGAAGCCGTAACAGCGTGAAGGTGGAATTTGTATGGACCCAGAAACGGCAAAAAATCAGTGGCTGCGCATACCTGAAGAATACTCCGGCCAGCGCCTGGATCAGGCATTGGCCAGTTTGTTCCCGGATTATTCACGCTCCCAAATTCAAAAATGGATACGCGACGGCCTAGTGCGCATGGATGCGCTGCCGGTGCGCGCCCGCGACAAGGTACGGGGTGGTGCTGAGATAGCCCTCACTATCCCGGTGGTGCCGGAGGCCGAATGGCAAGCCGAGGCCATTCCCCTTGATGTGGTATATGAAGATGAGACGCTGCTGGTGATCAACAAGCCGGCGGGTCTGGTGGTGCATCCGGGTGCCGGCAATCCGGAGGGCACCTTGCTTAACGCACTTATCCATTACGCCCCAGAGCTCAAGTCTCTGGCGCGTGCCGGCATCGTGCATCGTCTGGACAAGGAGACTTCCGGCCTGCTGGTGGTGGCGCGCACCGACCGGGCGCGTCTGAGTCTCATCGACCAGTTGCAGGAACGCACGGTGGAGCGGGAATATCTGGCAGTGGTATGCGGTGTGCTGGTGGCCGGCGGCACCGTGGATGCGCCCATAGGCCGTCATGCCACCCAGCGTACGCGCATGGCCGTGAGCCACCAGGGTAGGCCGGCTATCAGCCATTATCGCGTGGTTCAACGCTATCGCGCCCACACCCTGACGCGCGTCAAGCTGGAATCCGGACGCACCCATCAGATACGCGTGCACATGGCCCATCTGCGTTACCCGGTGCTGGGTGATCCAGTATATTGCGGCCGGCTGAAGCTACCGGCCGGCAGCAGTGACCAATTAACCCGCGCCCTGCGTGAATTCCAGCGCCAGGCCCTGCATGCCGCCCGTCTGGGGCTGATCCATCCGATATCAGGCGAGGCATTGGAGTGGACCCGCCCGGTGCCCAGCGATATGCAACACCTCATGGACGAACTCCAGCGCGACCTGCAATTACATGTGGCCAGTGGCGGCGGGCATGGTTGAGTTCCCAAAGTATATTGCGGCACCCTGGCCGGCCGCGACCCGGGTGCGTGCCGTAACCACGGTACGTACCGGTGGCGTCAGCGCGCCGCCGTTCGATACATTTAATCTCGGCGATCACGTGAACGACGATCCCGTGGCGGTGCGCGCCAACCGTGTGCGCCTGCGCGCCGACTTGGCTTTGCCGGCCGAACCCTTATGGTTCACCCAGGTGCACGGAACCCGTGTGGTGGCGGCGGCCGGGACCGCGGCGGGCACCGAGGCGGACGGTAGTTTTACCGATCGCGCGGGGGTGGTATGCGCGGTGTTGACGGCCGACTGTCTGCCGGTATTTCTGTGCGACCGTGCCGCCACGCGCGTAGCGGTGGTGCATGCGGGCTGGCGCGGATTGGTGGCCGGCGTCGTGGAGCAGGGGTTGGCAGCCATGGAGATGCCTGGCGGCGATCAAGTGCTCGCCTGGCTAGGCCCGGCCATAGGCCCGCAGGCGTTCGAGGTCGGTGATGAGGTGCGCCAGGCGTTCGTCAGCCGCCAACCTGAGGCGGCCATGGCATTTCGGAAAAATACCAACGGGCGTTACTACGCCGATATTTACACCTTGGCACGACTGCGACTGGCGGCGGCCGGGGTAACGCAGGTGTACGGCGGTGAATACTGCACCTATACCGAGAGTCAGCGATTTTTCTCCTATCGGCGCGATGGCCAAACCGGACGCATGGCCGCGCTCATCTGGCTGGACGCGGACGCGTGATTATCTATCTGCGGCAGGTGCAGGTATGATGCGGCGCATTCTTGACTGAGATGGAATCGATAATCCCCATTATGGATACGCTTATTCTTTGGGTGGTGGTATTTACCTTGCTGGGCGGGGTGCTTAGCGTGTTGCTGGCCTCGATGTTTTTGCTATTGCCGGAAGCTTTTCGTGCGCGTCTACTTCCCGGCATGGTCAGTTTTGCCATAGGCACCCTCTTGGGCGCGGCATTTCTTGGATTATTGCCGCACGCCTTGGAGGCAGAGGGCACTAACAGTCATGCCGTCATGGCGACGGTGCTGGCCGGCCTGCTGGTCTTCTTTGTGCTGGAGAAGATGGTGTTGTGGCGTCATTGTCATACCCATGAATGCGAAACCCATGCACCCGATGTGGAACATAGCCGCGCATCCGCCGCCGGGTATTTGATCCTGGTGGGCGACGGCATCCATAATTTGGTGGACGGGGTGCTGATCGCAGCGGCGTTTCTTACCAATATCCATCTGGGCGTGATCACCAGCCTCGCGGTAGTGGCGCATGAAATACCTCAGGAGCTGGGGGATTTTGCCATTCTTCTACACAGCGGCTTTAGCCGTCGCAAGGCGCTGTTGTTCAATGCGCTGTCCGGTCTTGCCACCGTGTTGGGCGGGGTCGTGGCGTTTTTATTTCTATCCCGTGCACAAGAAGCGATCCCGTATGTCCTGGCTATCGCCGCTTCCAGTTTTATCTATATCGCCGTGGCCGATCTTATCCCCGGATTGCACAAGCGTTTGGAAATGCACGTGACCCTACAGCAAGTAGTTTTGATTGCCACAGGGGTAGCGCTTATTTATTTTGCTCATTCGACATTGCATTAAGCATGCTCACGCGGCCGTCTGGGAGGCCATATGAAACGCTGGCATATGCTGACATTGGTGGGAACGGATAGGCCGGGTATCGTGGCGGCGCTCACCGGGATATTATTCCGCGCCGGTTGTAACCTGGGCGAGGCCTCCATGGCGAGGTTGAGCGGCAATTTCACCATCATGCTCATGCTCGAGACCGACACCGACCAAGCGCGCATACGCGCGCTGCTGGAGCCGGTGGCCCGGGACTTCGATCTGCATCTCCACATGGATGAAATACAGGCGCACCCGCATCAACACCTGCAACCCAACGTTCAGGTAGTGGTGCATGGGGCGGATCGCGCGGGCATCGTCGCCGAGGTGACCGCGGTGCTGGCGCACGCCGGGCTGAACATTCTGGAGCTGGAGTCGGATGTCGGCGGCACGCAAGATCACCCCATCTATATTATGCTGCTGGCGGGATACGCTGCCGGCGGTATCGCCGCCCTGGAGCCGGCGCTGGAGCCCCTGCGCCTAAGTGGCATCGAGGTGCGCCTCACCGCCATAGACGCGCTCATAGGCTAGGGCCCATGGCGGTGCTTGCTATCCTGCATTATCCGGATGAGCGTCTCAAGCGCGTGTCCGCACCGGTCGAGGTGTTTGACGCCGAGCTTGGACGATTTGTCGATGATCTACTCGACACCCTGCGCGCCGCCCCCGGTTGCGTGGGTTTGGCGGCGCCCCAAGTTGATGACTTCCGGCGCGTTGTTATCGTGGATGTGTCCGCCAGAAAAAACACGCCCAACCACGGTTGCCTGATACTGATTAATCCACAGATGCTTGAGGGTGACGGCAGCGTGGTGGGGCGCGAAGGTTGTCTGTCGGTTCCGGACTATACCGGCAATGTGGTGCGTGCTGAACGCATACGTTTACACGCCTATGATCGCCACGGGCAGCCGCGGAACTATGCCTGTACCGGGTACGAGGCGCGGGCGGTGCTGCACGAACTGGATCACCTGGATGGCCTGTTGTTTCTCGATAGGCTGGTCAGCCGCAAGCGCGATCTGTTTGCACGTAAGATTTACAAATAGTTACCCGACGACCGTCAAATACGCCGCCGGGTTGATGTCGTGGGTGCCGGCGGCCAGGACCCGGCGGATTTCCAGCGGGCGGCCGGCGCTGTCTTGCGGCGATTTGAACAGATCCACCACGGTCGCTGGCACGCAGGGCTTTTTTTCTGGCGTAAGCACCATGGCCACGCACGGTTTGAGCCGATGCGCGCGATTAATGGATGTCACTACGCCGATGCAACCGTCGTTCATTTCCACTATGCTACCCAGGGGGTAAATGCCCATGCATTGGATGAATTGTTCCACCAGGCCGGCGTGAAAATCGGTGTTTTTTGCCTGATATAGCAGATCCAGGGCATCGTAAGACGAACGCCCCGCATGATAAGCGCGATCGCTGGTGAGGGCATCATAAGCATCGACGATGCCGCCTATCAACCCGAACAACCCGATCTGGTCGCCGGAAAATCCATTAATGTAGCCGGCGCCGCCATAGCGTTCGTGGTGGCGCTGCGCCACCTCCACCGCCGCCCCTGGAATACCCGGAGTATTCGCCAATATCTCCACCCCCAGCGGCACGTGGGTACGCATGATAGCGAACTCGGCATCGGTGAGGCGCCCGGGCTTATTCAGAATCTCGTTCGGCACCTTGAGTTTACCGATGTCGTGCAGCAAGGCCCCGATGCCGAGGACATTCAGTTGCTCAACCGGAAGTTCCAGGTGCCGCCCGAAGGTCAATGCCAGTATGCACACGCGCACGCTGTGCAGGGCGGTATAGTCGTCTTTGTTTTTCAAGTGGGTAAGCCAGGCCAGGGCATCGGGATTGCGTATGACGCTTTCGACCATGCCGGCCACGGCGTTTTTTGCCCCCACGGTGTCCAGGCTGCGTCCTAGGCGTACGTCGTCGGCTATCGTATAAATAAGCTGGCGCGCGCGCGATTCGAGCTCGCGCGCCTGGCCGAGCTCTTCTTTCAGCAAGACCTCATGCATGTAGCGATGGGCGGGTTGCCCGGACCCGGCGGTTTTCTTGCGCTGGTGAAATTCCAGCACCGCCGCCACGTCGTATTCGCTGGCGACCGGCTGGGCCAGCACCGACGCACCGCGCCGCTTGGATGCGGGGGTGTTAGGCAAGTCTTGGGGCTCGGTATCGATGTAGACGTACTGGCAGCACTGGCGTAGCTGTTCAATTTCTTCGTCGCTTTGTATCTGGAACCCCTGAAACAGAAAGGGCGTGCCGAACCACGGCCGGTCCAGTTCGGCGACGTACATGCCCTTGCGGAGTTCGTGTATCTGGATTTTCTTTTTCATCGCAACGAGTCGAGGGCGTAATGCTAAAGTATAGCGCTAGATACCCAGCAGCTAAAGGGCGAGTCAAAACTGCATGAGTATATGGCCGTCAATACCATTGCAGGGCGGCGAGGGTAGGGGCAGGATACCCCAGGCTTATTCAAAACGTAGAGACAGATCTATGGCCTGGACATTTTTTGTGAGACTGCCCACGGAGATATAGTCCACCCTGGTCTCGGCGATGGCCCGCAGGTTAGCCAGGGTCACGCCGCCGGAAGCCTCAAGGCGGGCACGGCCGCCGGTGGCCGCCACGGCCGAGCGCAGGCCGGCCAGGTCGAAGTTGTCCAGCAACAGGTGTTGCGCCCCGGCGGCGAGGGCCGCGTGTAGTTGTTCCAGATTCTCTACCTCGATCTCGAGCGGGACATGTTCGCCGCCGGCAGCGCGTGCTGCCGCCAGCGCCGCACTGATGGAGCCGCTGGCGCGGATGTGATTTTCCTTGATCAAGATCGCGTCGTACAGTCCGAGACGGTGGTTTTGCCCGCCGCCGCAGGTGACGGCATATTTTTGCGCTAGGCGCAGACCCGGCAGGGTCTTGCGCGTGTCCAGGATGACGGCCGAGGTTCCGTGGACCGCCTCAACGTAACGCCGCGTGAGCGTGGCCGTGCCGGAGAGCGTCTGCAGGAAATTCAGTGCCGTGCGTTCGCCGGTGAGCAGCGCGCGCGCCGGTCCTGCCAGCGTACACAGTGTCTGGCCTGCCCGCACGCGCTCGCCGTCCTGTGCCGACCAGGTGACGTGGACGCGCGGTTCCACCTGGCGGAACACTTCGTCGAACCAAGCAACGCCGCACAGTACGGCATCTTCGCGGCTGATGACACGGGCCTGCGCGAGGCGGTCGTAGGGAATGAGGGCAGCGGTGAGATCGCCGCTGCCCACGTCTTCAGTTAGGGCGCGCTGCACGCTTTCGGTGATGTCACGCGCTAGCATACTGGTTACCGGGTCCTTGTTGTTGGGCGTGGCGGTTTGGCAATGCTGTCGTTATCGGCCCGCGTAGCGTAGCAGACACGGGACAAACGCGGACAGAATTTCAACCGCCTGTTAAAGTTGCATAAAACCCATATTTTGTATAGCCTACAAAAACAGTAGAATTTAGTTGTCCGTGTGCCTTGGTTCGAGGACTACGCTAGGGAGGGTGCAAGCGATTATTTGCCCGCTTGGGTTTGGGGATCGACGTTCTCTGAAATAAGCACGACACTCCCGCCGCACGCTTCACCACAAGCCTCAACGCCACCAGGCAAACGCCCTGAGGTTCCCGGGTCATCAGGAAGCAGGAGCGCTTTCTTGAAGAAACGTATCGCCCTGGCCTTCGCCTTGCTCACCGCCGTCTGCGTGGCGGCGCTTACTCTGCTTGCCTTTCTTCAGAGCCAAGCAGCGTTGCGCACCAGCATCCTGCGCGAATCCGCGGCGGCGCTCTCGAAAACCGGTCTCCAGATCG
>JANOTM010000308.1:0-6568 GCA_031416355.1 Gammaproteobacteria bacterium | reverse complement strand
TCGAGCTGTACCCGAACGGCGACGACACCGCTGAGCCCGTCTTCCAGCATCACATCCAGGGGCGTACGCTGATCGAACAGGCGGTTGGGCCGGTTCATCCAGATGGCGTCCATATTGGCATTGCGTGGATGCGCGGTACGCAAGGCATCGGCGATACCCAGCAGGTGTTCGATGCGCTCCATAACCCCGGGATCATCGGGAAACGCAGTGTTTTTACGAAACTGCCGTATCGCCCCCGGGCGCGTTCCGGCAGGCAGGGCGAGTATCGCCACCTGACCCTCTGGCTCCACGCCCCAGTGATCCAGGAGATTAATAATTCCCTGGGTCAGGGCCAGGCGTTCTTCCTGCGTCATATCATCTCCAACCATTGAACCTGGGATGCTAAGGGGCACAGACTAATGGCTAATATATGCAGAGTAAACCGCTATTTTTAAAGGATTTACTGCCGGCATTATTTTCGTGGCCGTAAAACCGCTGGCGCTAGTTAAGAATGCGGCAACGCCCCTTAAAAAAGGCAAAAATGCCAGGAGTTTCTGGGCTTTATATTGGATGTTGCTTAAGGCATCATAATGTTCACGGATACTTCCACCATTATGGCAATTACTCATCTGTCCGGACACCCGGGTGCCACGGCCTAGGATATTTTTTGTATATGAATCAAGTTGTTCTTAATAAGGAATTGCTCCCTGGAGACAAGGAGCTGCGTAGCCGGGTCAAACTCCTGGGCAAATTACTCGGCAACGTGCTGCACACCCAAGCCGGCGGCCAGGTGTTCAAGGCGGTGGAGACCTTGCGCAAAGGTTTTATCAGCCTGCACAAACAAGAAGATGCGCGCAAGCGCGCCCGGCTCATGCGGCTTATCGATGAACTCGATCAGGAGACGCTCACTCACGTAGTGCGCACGTTTACTGTTTACTTCAGCCTGGTGAACAGCGTCGAAGAGGCGTTCCAACATCGCCAACGGCGGCGCTGGATGCACGCCGGCGGCCCGTTGTGGACCGGTTCCTTCGACCATACTATGCGCTGGTTCCACGGGCATGACGTGACGCTGGACGAACTCCAGTCTCTAATGAATAAATTGGTCTATATGCCGGTGTTTACCGCCCACCCGACGGAGGCAAAACGCCGTACCATCATGCACGCCATGCGCCGCATTTTTCTCTTGGGCGAGCAGCTCAACGATCCGCGTTTAAGCAAAGAAGAGATCCACGACATCACCCAGGAGCTGGAGGCGGAAATCCAGATTCTCTGGAAGACCGACGAGGTGCGTAGCCTGCGCCCCATGGTGCGGGATGAAATACGCAATGGACTCTACTATTTTCGCGAAAGTCTGTTCGAGGCCGTACCCACGACCTATCGCTTCCTGGAAAAAGCCGCGCGCCGCATCTATGGCGGCGACGTGCACGCCGCCCTGCCCTTACAAGTGCCGAGCTTTTTGCGCTTCGGCTCGTGGATAGGCGGCGACCGCGACGGCAATCCGTTCGTCAAACCCGAGACCACGGAAACAGCGGTATGGCTGCATGCCGAGGCGATACTCGAAGAATATATCGCACGCGTATCCAGCCTTAACACCTTGCTTACCCAATCGATATTGCTGGCCAAGCCGACTGCGGCGTTTCAGGAGAGCCTGCTGCGCGACGAGCGCTACAGCCAGGGTGCATTCCGCGATCAAGAGGACCGCTTCCTGCGCGAACCCTACCGGCGCAAGCTGTATCTCATGCGTTATCGCCTGCGGCAGAATTTCAACACCACCCAACGCCACCTGCACGGCCTGGCGGTAGGCCTGCACGAAGCGGTCTATCCGTCGGCCACGGAATTTCTGAACGATCTCTACCTCATACGCGACTCGTTAATCAGTCATGGGGATGCCAACATCGCCGAGGGCGAACTCAAAGACCTGATACGCTTGGCCGAGACCTTCGGTTTCCACCTGGTACACCTGGACGTACGCCAGGAATCGGCGCGCCACACCGCCGCGGTCGCCGAGATCCTCAGCCAACTGCCGGGCGAGCCCAGGGATGGGCGAGGTAGAGCGCTGTCGGGAACAGGCGCCGGTAAAAAAGATTATCTTTCCATGGATGAAGGCCAGCGTGTGCTACACCTGACCGCGCTCGTCAGCGATACCAAGGACATCGTCATAGACCGCGCGCGCCTCACGCCGGACACGCGCGAAACCTTGGCGGT
Source organism: Gammaproteobacteria bacterium (assembly GCA_031416355.1). Taxonomy (GTDB): domain Bacteria; phylum Pseudomonadota; class Gammaproteobacteria; order Acidiferrobacterales; family UBA6901; genus JANNJF01. The sequence goes on along the minus strand of JANOTM010000308.1, from coordinate 4,384 downwards.
GTTCGATATGATGGCGCGCCTACAGCGCCAGGTCAGCCCCCAGGCCTTCGGCAATTATGTCATTTCCATGACGCACGCGGCCAGCCATGTCATGGAAGTCATGGCACTGGCGCGCTTTGCCCGCATGGCCGGGCGTAACGCCAACGGCGACGGCTGGTTCTGCGACATACGTATCAGCCCGCTGTTCGAGACCATCAACGATCTGGCGCGCATCGAGGAAGTGCTGGTGGCGCTGCTCGATAATCCCAGTTATAAAGAGCTACTGATGGTCTCCGGCAACGTCCAGGAAATCATGCTGGGTTACTCGGATTCGGCCAAGGACGGCGGCTCCCTGGCCTCGGCCTGGAATCTCTACGAGGCGCAGAAAAAGATCATCCGCATCACCGAGGCGCGCACCGTGCAATGCCGCCTATTCCACGGGCGCGGCGGAACCATAGGTCGCGGCGGCGGTCCTACCCACGACTCCATACTCTCGCAACCTCCGGGTACGGTGCATGGGCAAATTAAATTCACCGAACAAGGCGAGGTGTTGTATTACAAATACAGCAACACCGAAACCGCGGCATATGAACTGAGCATGGGCGTAACCGGACTAATGAAGGCGAGCATAGGACTCATACGGCCGGCACGGCACGACAACCCGGAACACCTACAGGTGATGGAAGAACTGACGCGCTTGGGGGAAAAGAGCTTTCGGACATTGACCGATCATACCCCCGGCTTCATGGATTATTTCTACGAGGCCACGCCGGTCAACGAGATCGGGTTGATGAATATCGGTTCGCGCCCGTCCCATCGCAGCAAAAAAGACCGTTCCAAGGCATCGGTGCGCGCTATTCCCTGGGTGTTTGGCTGGGCGCAGTCGCGCCATACCCTACCCGCGTGGTACGGCCTGGGCACGGCCCTGGCCACGTGGCGCAACCAGGACCCGGACCGCGGCGCGCTGCTCAAGACCATGTACCGCGATTGGCCGTTTTTCCGTGCGCTCTTGAGCAACTGCCAGATGGCGCTGTTTAAGGCCAATCTGAGCACTGCGCGCGAATACGCCGATCTGTGCAACGATCCGGATACGCGCGCGCGCGTTTATCAATTGGTGCTCGCGGAATATGAACGCACCCTGGCCCAGGTACTCGACCTGGCCGACGCTAAATATCTGGTCGCAGACAACCCCGAGCTGGCGCTGTCTCTGGCGCGCCGCAATCCCTATTTGGATCCGCTCAACCACATCCAGATCGCCCTGCTTAAACGCTATCGCCAGGCGCCCGGGGATGAGACCGAGCCTTCGGTGTGGCGCGATCCCTTGCTGCGTTCGATCAATGCCATCGCCGCCGGGATGCGCAATACCGGCTGAGTTTGGGAACTATGTACACAGCGGTGGCCAGCGGTCACGTTGTATTCACGCGCACCATGTATACATCGGGCACAGTACTAAACATAACGCCTTAAACAATGCCGCATAGTCGTCGCAGTTGCAGTCAGATGTAGGGTGGGCATCGCCCACCGGCGTGCGCCGACCGCAGCCATGTGTGGTGGGCGATGCCCACCCTACAAACCTGCATACACATACGCCATGTATATGTCTGGGTAGTGTGCTGATATTTCTTACGGGGAACACGATGAGCTTTCTACAACAAACCATACTTGAAAAAAAGGCCGCCCTCGCCGACACCGTGGGTGGGCCCATGGCAAGCCTGGCCCAGGCCTGCGCCAGCGTCTGGCCGGACAGCGACCAAATCGACCAGGTCCTGCAGGCATCCATCACCGGCATTCCCCTTTGCCATCTGCTCTATGCCTGGAACATGAACGGCATCGAGATATCTTCCATGGTACAGGTCAGCGGGCCGGACGTCGCCTGGCGCGGCGCCGATTTGTCATCGCGGCCGTACCTCAAGAACAACCTGCCGTTCAAGGGCATCATGCTGTCGTCGGTATACCAAAGCATCTATACCCAGAAACAATGCGTGACCGCGCTTCAGGCGGTGCGGCGCGATGACGTGTTGCTGGGGTTTATTGCCGCCGACTTTGCGGTGAACGATCTGTTGCAAGACGCAAAACTCACCACGCCGGTCCTGCAGTGGCAACAGTTCCGCGGCGATCCAGCGGTACGCGGTACGGTATTCATGCAGACCCGGACCCAGAGCCGGCTGGATGAACATATCGATGCGGTGCTCGAACAGATCGCCACCCTCATGTGTGAACACGGCATCTTCCACACCAAAATCCATTTCTCCAGCGGCCGCTGCTCATTCTGGCTGTTGGATGATCCTTACAACTATCGCATACACGCGGTCGAAGAGATTATCGATCCGGAGCTGCGCCTGGCCTATCCGCTGCACCCCTATCCCAAGGCCGCCAAAACCGGACGCGACCAGGTGCGCGCGGTGCTGAAACAACTGAAGGCACTGCGGTTTGCCGACGATACCCTGTACCTGCGCTCCGGTTCGCTGAATATCATGAACGGCATGCTCGGGCTGACCTTCTCCTGTGATGGTTCACATTATATGTCGGTCACCGAGTTTCTCGACAAAGACATGGCATTCTGGGTTGGCGCATTGGGTACGCCGCGCTCCAGTTCTTGAGCCACTGCGTTCGCGCCTACCATGCCAGACACTGCCGGCACCACCCAAAAAGATCCGCCGGATGCCCTGCTATTCATGACTTCTACCTGCCCCCATTGCCCGGGGATGCTACAAGGCCTGGGCGCGCTTGTTAAAGGTGGACATATCGGGCGTTTGGAGGTTATCAATCTAAGTCTGCGGCCGGATGCAGGCAAAGAATTGGGTGTGCGATCAGTGCCGTGGGTACGCATAGGTCCGTTCGTCCTCGAAGGCCTACGCTCCCAGGGCGAGTTGCAACAGTGGGCCGACCGCGCGACGGCAAATACAGGCATGGCCGCGTATTTCGCTGAACTGCTCACCGCCGGCGATCTGAAAAAAGTTCTGGCCCTGCTGACAGAAGACACCACCCGATTCGCAGCCCTATGGCAGTTACTGGCCGATCCCGGCACGGCATTGCATGTACGCATCGGCATCGGCGCCGTAGTGGAAGACCTGCACGGCAGCGACATCCTGCGGCGCCAGGTCGATCCCTTGACGGAATTAACACGTCACACGGATGCACGCATACGCAGCGATGCCTGCCACTATCTTGCATTAACCGAGGATCCCCAGGGCCTGGCAGCAGTACGCGGCCTATTGAATGATCCCGACCCACAAGTACGCGATGTCGCCAAAGACGGTGTGGCGGTGCTCGAACAAGTAAAATAATTACGCGTTTTAAAGATCATGCTATATTCCATAACACTTGTGGTGCTTCATCCGCGACTTGCCATTAACCTTATAAGATGCAATGACCGCAACCGTTACTATCCAGTCTTCGGGACAGCAATTCCAAGTGGAAAGCGGGGAGACCCTGCTAGAAGCAGCCCTGCGTGCCGGTCTTCCGCTCCACTACAATTGCAACAGCGGCAGTTGTGGCAAGTGTCAGGCACGTATCCTTAGCGGGCAAACGGATACAATATTGCATCATGACTTCGTGATCCCGGACAGCCAACGCAAACAAGGTACGGTGTTGCTCTGCCGCACCACCAGTATTACCGACCTGGTGATCGAGACGGAACTGGATAATGATCCTCGTCACATTCCCCTGCAGACTATCGCCACGTCGGTGTACAAACTGGAGTACGCCACCGGCGATGTGATGGTTTTGCATCTACGCACGCCGCGCAGCCAAACGCTGCGGTTCTTGGCCGGCCAGCACGTAACACTTACTTTAAACGGCATCGATACGCGCAACAAATCCATTGCCAGCTGTCCATGCAACGGCATGATCGTGCAATTTCATATTCGCCGCGTACCCGGTGACAAGTTTTCGGAATATGTCTTTTCCCAGCTACAAACCAAACATCAGGTGATGCTCAGCGGGCCGGACGGCGATTTCGTTCTTGATACCACATCGCAGCGCCCGCTCATTTTCATTGCTTACGAAACCGGGTTCGCTCCGCTCAAAAGCCTCATCGAGCATGCGATCTCTCTGGAACTGACCCAACCCATACATTTTTACTGGGCCGCTCGCCATACCGGTAGTCACTATCTAGAAAACCATTGCCGTTCCTGGCAGGACGCCTTGGATAATTTCCACTATACCGCCATCGTCCCGGATGGCGTTATAGACGCTGCTACCCACAGTGGCACGGACATCCCTACTGCAGAGGCGTGCTTAATGACAACCGCCGCACAAGTCGTTGGCGACTATCCGGATTTGCAGGGGCATGATGTCTATGTAAGTGCTCCGGCGAGCGGCATAGCCGCGGCGCGGGAATTATTTCTGCGTCATGGCTTGGTGGAAGATCGGTTTTTTGCTGATGTGTTGGAGCGTTTGTGAG
>JANOTM010000307.1:0-2573 GCA_031416355.1 Gammaproteobacteria bacterium | reverse complement strand
TAGCTACATCGGCGACAGCAGCGTAGGCAAACACGTCAACATCGGCGCCGGCAGCATTACCGCCAACTTCGACGGCGCCAATAAACACCGCACCGTTATCGGCGATAATGCATCCATCGGTTCCGACTGTACCCTGGTGGCTCCAGTGACCGTGGGTGCGGGCGCTACCGTGGGCGCCAACACCACCATTACCCAGGATGTTCCGCCGGATTCCTTGGCCATAGGCCGGGTGAAACAAAAAATTGTCATGGGGTGGAAAAGGCCTGTTAAAAAATAGTAGTAAGTTTCAAGTAGCAAGTGGCAAGGGCCGTCCTGGTTTTCCTTGCTACTTGCTACTTGTATCTTGCAACTGAGGTTAACTTATGTGCGGCATCGTCGGAGCAGTAGCAGGGCGCAACGTGGTCCCTATTTTAATCGAGGGCCTCAGGCGCCTGGAATATCGCGGTTATGATTCCGCCGGTGTGGCGGTACTGGACGCCGATCAGCGTTTGGAACGGGTGCGCGCCATGGGCAAGGTGAAAATGCTGGAGGCATCCATTGCGCAACAACATACCCAGGGAGTAACCGGCATCGCCCATACACGCTGGGCTACCCACGGCGTGCCGAGCGAAGACAATGCGCATCCGCACGCCAGCAACGACGTCATCGCCGTGGTGCACAACGGCATTATCGAAAATCACGACAAGCTCAGAAAGAAACTCCAAGGGCTGGGCTACGTCTTTACTTCCCAAACCGATACTGAGGTAGTGGCCCACCTGGTGCACCATTACGTGCAAAATAAAAAGGACCTGCTGGCCGCGGTGCAAGCCACCATCGCCGAGCTTGAAGGCGCCTATGCCTTGGGCATCATCAGCGTGGCCGACCCCAACCGTATCATCGGCGCCCGCAAGGGCAGCCCGCTGGTGGTGGGTGTGGGCATCGAAGAACATTTTATCGCCTCCGACGCCATGGCCTTGGCGCCGGTGACCCACCAAGTGATCTATTTGGAAGACGGCGACGTCGCCGATTTGCGCCGCACTGAGCGCGCCATTTACAACGCCGCCGGCAAAAAAGTAGATCGCCCAGTGCGCGTGTCCGAGGCCTCGGCCGACGCCGTGGACCGCGGCCAGTACCGCAACTTTACCCAGAAGGAAATTTTCGAACAGCCCCAGGCCGTGGCCGATACTCTCGAAGGCCGGCTGAGCAAGCATCGTATTTTAGAAGAGGCATTCGGTGTCGCGGCGCCGGCGATCTTCGATAAGATCGCGGCGGTGCAGATCATCGCCTGCGGCACCAGCTATCACGCCGGCATGGTGGCGCGCTACTGGATGGAAAATCTCGCGGGCCTGCCGTGCAACGTCGAGGTCGCCAGCGAATACCGCTATCGCAAACACGTGGTGCTGCCCAACACCCTCATCGTCACCATCTCGCAGTCGGGCGAGACCGCCGATACCCTGGCGGCGCTGCAACAGACCAAGACTCTGGGTTACGCCCATTCCCTGGCCATATGCAATGTCCCGGAAAGTTCGCTGGTGCGCGAATCGGAGTTGGTATTGCTGACCCATGCGGGCATGGAAATCGGCGTGGCCTCCACCAAGGCCTTCACCACCCAGCTGGTGTCATTGTTGCTACTCACCGTGGCCCTCGCCCGCCGCCACGGCCTGAGCGCCGCCACCGAAAAGAAACTGGTGGACGAACTCGAACACCTGCCCGGCCGCATACAAAAAGTACTGGCTCTGGACGACACCATAAAAAGCCTGGCCGAGCGTTTCGTCGATAAGCAACACGCCCTGTTCCTAGGGCGCGGCGTGCACTATCCCATCGCCATGGAAGGCGCGCTCAAGCTCAAGGAAATTTCCTACATCCACGCCGAGGCCTACGCCGCCGGCGAACTCAAGCACGGCCCCCTGGCCCTGGTGGACGCCAACATGCCGGTAGTGGCGGTGGCGCCCAACGATGAGCTGCTGGAAAAACTCAAATCCAACCTGCAAGAAGTACGCGCCCGCGGCGGCGAACTCCTGGTGTTCTCGGAAGACGCCTGCGAGGTATCCTCGGACCCCGGCACCACCATGGTCTGCATGCCCGAGACCGGCGAATGGACCGCGCCGATACTTTATACCATCCCGCTACAACTCCTCGCCTACCACGTCGCCCTGGTTAAAGGCACCGACGTCGACCAGCCCCGCAACCTCGCTAAGTCGGTGACGGTGGAGTAGCTGCTCAAGGCTCGTATTTAGTAGAGATGGAGAGTAAAAGCAAGTTGTCCACTATCCGTTTTTATAAGGGTTTTCCCGTTCTTGACGAAGTAACATGTAGGGGCCCAAACTGATGTAGGTGGTTACAGCATGTTTCTAATAAATGGACTTGTACCAAATGAAAAATTCCGTTGCGACATTCATATTACTTTTTTTAGTGGGGTGTGCGCCCCAACAAAAAATTACATTAGCGCCCGCGTCGAAAGGTAATGAACTAAGCGCATGCATAAATACGTGCCGAAGAACCATCGGGGTCTACAATTGTAGCCCTTACAACAACGGCCCCACCGGCTTTGATAATATAATATGTGTCAATGACCACGAGGTCCGTGTGAACGA
>JANOTM010000306.1:0-4444 GCA_031416355.1 Gammaproteobacteria bacterium | reverse complement strand
AAGACGACCATCGAGCTTAGGGTTTTAATAGGTGTAGGTGTAGGTGTAGGTGTAGGTGTTGGTTTGGTTTGGTTTGGTTTGGATTGATGTAACCCCCTTAGAGCTCGCCGAGCACCGCAGCCCCACCGGGGGATGTGCGCGAGCACTGTCTGAGCATTGCCATCGACAGTGGCAATGCGAGTTGCGCAGCGCCCCGGTGGGGCGAGGAGCACAGGGAACCGGGCGGGTTTCGCCCGGCGAGCGATAGGAAGCCCTTCTTTGGTGACTTTCTTGTGGCGACAAGAAAGTTACCCGCCCGCGGGGCGGGACCCGCAATTAGGTTTTAAAGGCCGCGCGTTAGCGCGGCACAACCAAGCGAAAACACTAATAACAGCGTGTGACTTAAGGCTCATCCACCACGGCCGGATCTTGTTCGTCGCTCGTTTCGGGTTTGGGACGTATGCGCACTGTCTGAACGGCAGTGCCGCGGGTGCGCAGGATCTCGACCAGATAGCCGTCCAGTATTAGGCTGGTGCCGACCTCGGGTATATCTTCCAGGTATTCGATGATGAGTCCGTTGAGGGTCTTTGGGCCGCTGGTGGGCAGTTTCCAGTCGAGCCGGCGATTGAGGTCGCGTATGTGGGTGCTGCCATTGACCACGAAGCTGCCGTCACCCTGGGTTTGCACGTCGTCCAAGACACCGGGTACGGGACTGGTGAAATCGCCGACGATCTCTTCCAGTATCTCCTCCAGCGTCACCAGGCCCACGATGTCGCCATACTCGTTCACCACCAAGGCCACTCGCCGTTTAACCGCCCGAAAGTTGAGTAATTGAGCGCTCAATGGTGTCGCTTCTGGCACGAAATACGGTTCGACCAGAATTTTCATTAACTCCGCGCGATCGAAGTTATCATCGCGCATGAGGTGCATTACCTTACGCAAGTGCACGATACCGATGACCTTATCCAGGTTGCCGTGATACACGGGTACGCGCGTGTAGCGGCTAGTGGAAAGCTGCACCAGGATGTCGTCCCAGTCCGCATCCAGATCGATGCCTTCGATTTCTCCGCGCGGCACCATAACGTCCTCGACGGTAATGTTTTCCAAGTCTAAAATTGCGAGCAACATGTCCTGGTGCGACTCCGGCATCAGCGCGCCGGCTTCCATGACCAGGGTCTTGAATTCCTCGGTGGAGAGCTTGTCCGCGGCGCGCGCGCGCACCTTTACTCCCAACAGGCGCAGCAGGCCATTGGCGATTATATTGATGAACCATACTATCGGATAGCTGAGTTTAAGCAGCGGCCGCAACACGTAGGCGCTGGGATAGGCAATGCGCTCGGGATGCAGGGCGGCGAAGGTCTTGGGTGCCAGGTCGGTGAGGATCAGCACCACGAGCGCGATAATCACGGTCGCAATGCCAATAGCGCTGTCTTTTTCGCCCCACAAACGGATGACGGTAACGGTGGTGAGCGCCGAGAACAGTGCATTGATGGAATTGCTGCCCAGCAGGATGACGCCGATCAGCCGGTCGGGGCGCTCAAGCAGTTTGGCGGCAAGGCGCGCGCCGCGATTTCCAGACTCGGCTTGATGCCGCAGGCGATAACGGTTAAGGGTGACCAGGCTGATTTCGGCGGCGGAGAAAAACGCGGAAACAAGAACGAGAAAGAAAAGAACACCGAACAGCGTGTTTATGGGTATGTCATCCAAGTCTTATTTGTCTCCCAGTTCTTTGGAACGCCGGATTCTAACATAGGTAGGTTATCGGCATTGAGTCGGGATATCGCCGAGCCGCCGACGCGGCGTGTATTAGCGGTGCAACACCACTTCTATCACAAATTTGGTGCCAAAATAGGCCAGCACCAGCAGCGCAAAACCACTCCACGTCCAATGCAAAGCGGTACGGCCGCGCCAGCCGAGACGCCAGCGTCCGAGTAGCAATACTGCGAATACCACCCAGCTAATCAGGGACAATACAATATGGTGGTTAAAGCGCAGTGCCTTACCGAACTCTTCAGAGAAAAAGATTCCGCTCACCAGGGTCAGGGTCAATAGCAGGAAACCGAGTCCTATCATGCCGAACATCAGGCTTTCCATGGTTTCCAATGGCGGCAGGCTACGTAAAAAGCGGCTCGGCTGGTGGCTGCGCAATTGGCGTTCTTGCCACGCTAGCATCAGGCTTTGCACCACCGCCACGCTGAGCAGGCTATAGGCCAGCAGTGAAATGACGATATGAGCGGAAGACAAGGGCGTACTATTCTGAATGAGCTGGTGACCCAAAGGCCAGAGCCATTCCCCCAACAAGGTCAATGCGGCGATGGGCATAATAAGTACGCCCAAGCTTTCGATAGGGCGGCTCAGGGCCGTCACCAGGAAGGTCAGTGCCACCGCCCATGCCGCCAGGGAAATGGCATTGGTCATGCCTAGGTCGAGGGCGTTTTCCCGCAGGAAACCCGAGTAAAGGATAGCGCCATGTAATAAAACCGCCCCAGTGGTCAGGGCAAATATCGCCAGCCGCGCAGCGCCCGTGGTGCGCGCGCCACGGCGCAGATCGCGCCACAGGAGGTAACCGACGCTGAGATACAGCGCCATGGCGAGGAGGTTAATGAAGGAGCTGCTCATAGGATGGTTGGTTCCAGTCGCATGATGGCACAGGTTGCGCCGCAGATGAAGAGGACGCGGGCCTTTGCCCCCCACGTCCGCTGCACACCCTTGCTGGCTCCGAGGTATACTTTGCCCCAGGATAACAATATTCGAAAGGGTAGTCTCCGCTATGTTTGAAAATCTCAGTACGCGTTTGCAAGCCACCCTCAAGCACCTGCGGGGCGAAGGCCGCTTGTCGGAAGAAAATATATCCGCGACTTTGCGTGAAGTGCGCGTCGCCCTGCTGGAGGCGGATGTGGCCCTGCCGGTGGTGAAGATATTTATGGAAGACGTGCGCGCCCGCGCCCTGGGCCAAGAAGTATTGGCCAGTCTGACCCCCGGCCAGGCGGTGATCAAGGTGGTACACGATGCCCTGGTGCAGCTCATGGGCGCATCCAATGACCGGCTCAATCTCGCGGTACGACCGCCGGCAGTGGTGCTCATTGCTGGACTGCAGGGCGCTGGCAAGACTACCAGTGCCGCCAAGCTTGCGCGCTATCTCAAGGAAAGGGAAAAGAAAAGCGTGTTGCTAGCGAGCACCGACGTGTACCGGCCCGCCGCCATGGATCAGCTAAAAAAGCTTGCCACTGAAGTGGGGGCGGGGTTTTTTTCCAGTACGCCGCAACAAAAACCGGTAGATATCGCACGCGCGGCGCTGGCGCACGCGCGCAACACCTTGGTGGACGTGGTGATTATCGATAGTGCCGGTCGCCTACATATCGACGCGGATATGATGCAGGAGATCGTCGCCATACACAGCGTGGTCGATCCGGTGGAGACCCTGTTTGTGGTGGACAGCATGACCGGCCAGGACGCGGTCAATACCGCCAAGGTATTTAACGAGACCCTGGCGCTTACCGGCATCATACTCACCAAAACCGACGGCGATGCCCGCGGCGGTGCGGCCTTATCGGTGCGTCATGTGACCGGCAAGCCGATCAAGTTCTTGGGCGTAGGCGAAAAGACCGACGCCCTGGAACCGTTTCATCCTGATCGTCTCGCGTCGCGTATCCTTGGTATGGGCGACGTGCTGAGCCTGGTAGAGCAAGCACAACGCGGCCTCGACCAGGAGCAGGCGAAAAAACTCGCCACCAAGATCGCCAAGGGCAAGGGTTTTGATCTAGAAGATTTCCGCGATCAGCTCCAACAAATGGAAAAAATGGGCGGTATCGCCAGTGTCATGGACAAATTGCCCGGCATGGGGCAGGCGCCCGACGCCGCCCAGACGACCCTAGCCGAGAAACAGACCCGGCGCCTGGTGGCCATTATTAATTCCATGACACCCCACGAACGCCGCCTGCCCGACATCATCCGCGGTTCACGCAAACGCCGCATCGCCGCCGGCTCCGGTACCCAGGTACAGGACGTCAATCGCCTGCTCAAGCAATTCGGCGAAATGCAGAAAATGATGAAACGCTTTGGTAAAGGCGGTATGAAAAATATGTTGCGCGGTTTGAAGGGGCGTATGCCAGGGATGCCATTCTGATCTTAAGAAAGCTCCGCAATACAGTGATAAATGTCAATTTTATGACTAAAAAATAACAACTGTGCGAAATAAATTGAATTGTAAGATAGGCAAAAATATGCATTCATAGTGGACGAACAAATCAAAATTCGGTGCTCGATAACTGTTTCCTGGGCGCCATAAAAACTGCGCGTATTGCGATGCAGAAAGCAAGAGCTTTAATTCAAGGGGGTTTATCCTACATGAGTCATATCCGTCGCCGCAGTAAGCTTGGGGTGTTCCGTATCTGTTGCGCCGCTGTTCCCGTTATGCTGGTTGCTGGTAGTGCCGAGCCGCAACACCTGGCAGCAGTTTTTTAGG
>JANOTM010000305.1:0-2399 GCA_031416355.1 Gammaproteobacteria bacterium | reverse complement strand
CAAGAACTGGACGCATATAATGCGCAAGGGCGAGAGCGCGCCACCGACGGTGAAGCAAGACGCCATGTACATCGCCGAGTACATGGCCAAGGAGTTGGTGGACTTTGTGGTGTGGGACCGCAAGGCCAACGCCGCCACGGCCATTGGCCGCGATCAACTGGGCGAGCACTTCGTGAAGCTCAACGTTGATCCGGCGCTCGAAGGCCGCTACAAGGTCAAGACCGTGGATGGGAAATCCATTGAGGTGCGGCCGGTGTTCGATATCACCCGCCAGTATCTCGATGCCAACATGACGCCCGACCAGGTGGAGAAACTGACCTGGGCGCCGAAGAAGGCGACCGTCACGCTGGCGCGCGACATTGCCGCCAGCCAAGGTCAGACGCTCATCGCCTGCGGCATGGGGCCGAACCAGTTCTGGAACAACGATAATAAAGACCGCGCGCTGTTTCTGGTGTCGGCGTTGGCCGGCGCGCTCGGCCGGCACGGCGGCAACATCGGCAGTTACGCCGGCAACTACAAGCTGACGCTGTTCTCCGGCGTCGGTCGTTTCGCGCTCGAAAATCCATTCAACCCGCAACTCGACGCCGCCGGTGCGGTCGAGGTGAAGCCGTACCTGCGCTACGAGTCCATGCACTACTGGGCGAACGGCGAGCGCCCGATGAAAGCCGGCAACAAGAAAATCACCCAGGGCGCGCACATGCCCACGCCTACCAAGGCCATCTGGCAGGTCAATTCCAATTCCAGCCTCGGCAACCAGAAGGGCCACTTCGACGTGGTCAACAACACCCTGCCGCGTTGCGAACTGGTGGTGTACAACGACTGGTGGTGGACCGCCTCGTGCGAATACAGCGACATCGTCTACGGGGTGGATTCGTGGATGGAGTTCAAGTTCCCGGACATGACCGCGTCCAACACCAACCCGTTCCTGCAAATCTATCCGCGTACCCCGGCGCGGCGCGCGTTCAATACCATCTCGGACAACGAGACCTATCTCGGCGTGGCGCGCGCCATGACCAAGCTCACCGACGAACCGCGCTTCGAGAAGATGTGGCAATTCATAGCCGAAGGGCGCGGCGAGGTGTACCTGCAACGCATCATCGACGCCTCGGCGCCGCTCAAGGGCTATCGTTTCGAGGACTTGGAAACCCTCGCCAAGCGCGGCATCCCGGCACTCATGAACACGCGCACCTACCCACGCGTCAGCAGCTACGAGCAGGTGCAGGAGTCCAAGCCCTGGTACACCAAGACCGGGCGGCTGGAATTCTACCGGCCGGAGATCGAGTTCATCGAGGCCGGAGAGAACCTCATCGTCTATCGCGAGCCGTCCGACGCGACCTTTTACGATCCGTGCGCCATCGTCGCCGCCCCGCATCCCGCGGTGCGTCCCAAACAACCGAAGGACTGGGGCATCGCGGCCGACGATCGTTCGCATCAGGCGCGCCAGATGCGCAACACCACCTATAGCGTGGCGGCGCTGCTCAAGACCAAACACCCGCTCGCGGATCAGGGCTTCCGGCATATTTTCCACACACCCAAGTACCGGCACGGCGCGCACACCATGCCCGTCGACACCGACTACATGGCGGCGCTGTTCGGCCCATTCGGCGACATGTACCGGCGTGATAAACGCAGCCCCAGTACCGGCGAAATGTACGTGGACATCAACCCGCACGATGCCAAGCAGCTGGGCGTGAACGACGGCGACTACGTCTGGATCGACGGCGATCCAAAAGAGTTGCCGTTCCGCGGCTGGAACGACCCCGGCCGCGAAGCGGAGTATAAGGTCGCGCGCCTGCTGGCGCGCGCCCGCTATTACCCCGGCACGCCGCTGGGCGTGACGCGCATGTGGTTCAACGGCTACATGGCGACGCCAGGTACAGTGAAGGCACACGAGGCACGTGCTGACGGCATCGCCAAAAACGAAGAGACGCATTATCAGGCGCTGTTCCGTTACGGCGGCCATCAATCGCTCACGCGTTCCTGGCTCAAGCCCACGCATCAGACAGCGAGCCTCGTCACGCGCAAGTTGTTCACGCACGAACTCGTCAAGGGTTTCCAGGCGGATGTGCACTGCGTCACCGGCGCGCCGCGCGAGGCGCTGGCGAAATTTACCAAGGCCGAGGACGGCGGTATCGGCGGCAAAGGATTGTGGCGGCCGGTGGCGCTGGGCTTGCGCCCCACGGTGGAGAACCCGGCGTTCAAGAAATATCTCGGCGGTGGTTTTGTGCGGATACGCAAGGCTTAACAAATCAATGAAGGTAGGGTGAGGCGGAGTTTTCGCCCATGTCCGGTGGACATGGGCGCCGCCGAACGGGTGCAACAGGTTTTGTTGCACCCTGGGCTGCAAGCCCTGCGCACCGATCGATAAAGTGGTGCGTGGGACGCACCCTACGAATTAT
>JANOTM010000304.1:0-1692 GCA_031416355.1 Gammaproteobacteria bacterium | reverse complement strand
GGACGAATCACTCATCACGGGAGAGAGTGTGCCCGTGGACAAGACCCCAGGCGCGCGCGTCACCGCAGGGTCGATCAATGTCGAGGGCCTGCTTGTGGTCGAGACCTTGGCGGTGGGTGCGGAGACCACGCTGGCGCGCATTATACGCATGGTCGAAAACGCCCAGGCCGCCAAGGCCCCGATACAACGCCTGGTGGACAAGGTCAGCGCCGTGTTTGTGCCCGTGGTCTTGGTCATCGCCCTAGCGACCTTGCTGGGATGGGGATTTTTCAATGGTAATTGGGAGCAGGCCTTGTTGAACGCCGTGGCAGTGCTGGTGATCGCCTGTCCCTGTGCCCTGGGTTTAGCCACGCCCACGGCCATTATGGTGGGCACCGGTGTGGCAGCGCGATTTGGCATACTCATCAAGGACGCACTCGCCTTGGAGATCGCCCACGCCGTCAATTGCGTGGCCTTCGACAAGACCGGCACCCTCACCGTGGGCCGGCCCGCCTTGATCGCGCTGGAACCGGCGTCGGGCACCGAAACTGATTTACTACAACTCGCCGCCGCTGTCCAACAAGGCAGCGAGCATCCGCTGGCGCGCGCGGTGATGCAGGCAGCGGCGGCCAGAAAAATTTCTGTGCCACCGGCTGTCAATGTACAAGCCTTACCCGGGCGCGGCATGCAGGCGCAGATCGACGGGGCGGTCGTGTATCTGGGCAGCGGACGCCTGATGCAGGAAAAAAAAGTTTCTATAGAAAGCTTGGCCCTATCAGCGCGGCGTCTGGAAAGCGCGGGCCGGACCGTGTCATGGCTCGCACGTGACGCCCAGGGAGAGGTGAGTCTCGTGGGCCTACTGGCATTCGGCGACGATGTAAAAACTTCGGCCAAGCAAGCCATAACGCGACTCCATGCCCAAGGTGTACGCACGGTCATGCTCACGGGTGATAACCCCGCCAGTGCCCAGATGGTGGCAAGCGCACTGGGCATAGACGTGGTCAAGGCGGAAATTCTACCGTCGGACAAAGCGCACATTGTGTCGCAACTCAAGCGCGACGGCGCCGTGGTCGCCATGGTGGGGGATGGCATCAACGACGCACCGGCGCTGGCGGCGGCGGACGTGGGCATCGCCATGTCCACGGGTACCGACGTGGCCATGCAGGCGGCGGGCATCACGCTCATGCGCGGCGACCCGTTGCTGGTGGCCGATACCCTTGATATCTCGCGCAGAACTTATAACAAGATACGCCAGAATTTATTCTGGGCGTTCATTTATAACGTGGTGGGCATACCGCTGGCGGCGTTTGGTTTTTTGAACCCGGTCATTGCCGGTGCCGCCATGGCGTTTAGCAGTGTCAGTGTGGTGTCGAATGCGCTCCTGTTGCGCCGTTGGCGGCCGGCTGGCGCTGCGGCTGTTAAACATACGGATTAGGAATCCCCTATGCATACTTTCTTGCTTAATATCGGCGATGCGGCGCAGGCCTCCGGTGTGACGGCCAAGATGATACGACACTATGAAGCAATCGGCCTGATAAAGAAGGTAAAAAGAACCGATGCGGGATATCGCACCTACGGCGAAAACGAGATACACGTATTGCGATTTATCAAACAGGCGCGCGCCCTCGGTTTCTCCATGAAACAGATCGCCGAATTGCTCGGCCTGTGGCAGGATCGCAAACGCCGCAGCAGCAAGGTGAAACAACTTGCCCT
>JANOTM010000303.1:0-6801 GCA_031416355.1 Gammaproteobacteria bacterium | reverse complement strand
TTGATAGGGCATTTATTCACCCTTATTCTCCAAAACCGAATTACGCGGCAAGTCAATACCGGCCGCAGGGAAACTTTCAAGTAGTATAGTCCCACGACTCGGCGCCATCGGTACTGTAGCGTACAAAACCCGAAAACCCGGGCATATCCCAGTTCCGCTAATATTAGCGGAACTGGGATATGCCCCGTTCCGGTGTGACTCCTTGATAGAACTCAATGAAAAAATGGACTTTGCCCAAAGGCTCCACGCTGTGCGGAACTTCTGGCACAACAATGCCAAGTTTATCCGGAGACAATTCCATGTCTGCTCCCAGGGCGTTTACGCGATATCGAAGCTTGCCTGCGGTAACGATAATTTTTGCCCAAACCCCGGCTTTCGTCGAGTGATCTTTCTTCAAATTGGCAGGCACCGATTGCTCGGTAAAGACGGGCGTCTGTTTGTACAAAACGAAGCTGTCCGGCAGTTCAAATTTATCGCATCGAACGCAGTTAAGAGTCTTCCCTATCATATCGTTGCGGCCTTGCTCCGTTGTCACCCAAGGCCGATTGATAAAGGGTGGGTTATTTCGTACATGCTGTGGGTGTCCACAACTGAGAAGCGCAATCGGATCGCCCTTGTCGTCCAATCCAAATCCGGTAATCGGTCGTTCCATGGTCGATCCTCGCCTTTCTTATCACACGCCCCTTGCCCCGCCTCCCGGACCTTTGCCCGAGTCCGCTACGATTATAAGTTCCCATTCTCTGTGGATTATTCCCAAGCCTCCTTGCCGGGCGGTTTTTTGTCGGCCTTGCGCACTGCATGTTCGATGGCCGGTTGCGACCGCATATACTCGGCGATGGCCGCGAGATCGTCCTTGCGCAGATACTGTAGGCTATTGTCGATCACTTCTGCCATGAGATCTCCGGCAAAATCGCCATCCGGCGTCATGCCATTTTCGAGGTAAGTGATGAGCTCGGTGGTACTCCATTTTCCGATGCCGGTTTTTTTATCCGGCGTGATATTAGGCACCACGGAATTCTCCGGGCCAGTCCGCGTCCCGGCGTAGCGCATGTTGGTTTTGGCCCCGCCGAGCGCATTGCGTGGCGTGTGGCATGCACCGCAGTGCGTTATCGCCTCGACCAGGTAGGCACCCCGGTTCCAGGAGATGGATTTCTTCGGGTCCGGTTTATAAGCCCCAGGGGTGAAGTACAGCGTCTTCCACAATCTGATCAAGGAGCGGGCGGATGCAAACCACTTGAGGTCATGCGGCTTGTTCGCTTGTTTTACCGCCGGTCGTGACTGGAGATATATCCATAGCGAGTGCATATCCTCGTCGCTCATTTGGGTATAAGACGTATAGGGAAAAGCCGGATAGAGCTGCTCGTGGTTTCGGCCCAGACCCGCGCGCAGTGCACGTATGAAGTCCTGTTCGTTCCATTTTCCTATACCCGTCTCTGGATCGGGCGTGATATTGGGCGAATAGAATGTGCCGAAGGGTGTTACCAACGCGCGTCCGCCGGCGAGGGCACTACCGCTGTGCTTATCGTCGGTGTGACAGCCGAAACAACCGGCTGCGCGATACACGTACTCGTCACGGATAAGACCGGTATCGAATGCTTTATTGTCGGCTGGGTAGGCCAGTGGGGCCGCTGCGAGCAGCCCCACCATTAAACTGCGATAGAGAATAGACGCACTACGCACGTATGGGTGCGAACTTACTTCTCTTCTTCTTTGCGGAAGTCCTTATGACACGACCTGCAGGCCTCCTGCAGCTCCTTCAGGCGCGGCGCATAATTCTTGGTATCGCCGGATGCCACCGTCTTGGCCAAGGCCTGGGATTTTTCCTGTGCATTCTTGGCACTCTTTAGAAACTCAGTGTTGTTTTTCCACACGGCGTCCAACGCCTTGGTATCGCCAAAGTCCGAATCCTTGGGAAACAGGCTGGGGATATCTTTGGTCGTGGCTTCCAGAGATTTTACGTGATGACTCAGCTGATCTTTGAAGTCCACCTTGCCCTGAATAATAGCAGTCGCCGCCGCCATGTGCGCACGCTGCGATAGCATGACACTCTGGCGGTATTTAATGATATCTTCGGGTTCGGCGGCGTATGTCGCCAGGCTCGCGCCTAGAAGTAACCAGATGGAACTAAAAAGAAACCAGTGGCGAAAGGGAATATGCATTGCTCATCTCCTTTTTTATTAAGGTGTATACCCGCAGGGATTCCGGCGGCGTACCCAGTATGGGTTATGGCGCTTACGCTGACAAGCCGGATGGATACGAGACTAGGGATAGACACTTGGGCGCTGGGTTTTATTCCCGAAACAAATCCGGGCTACGATAGACCCAGACGGAATGGTCATCGCGACGATGTCGCTTGCCTGGGATGCTGTCAATCGACCACGAGGTCACCCACCGCAGGTTCAATCTTAGGTTCCTCGAATGTGGATGTAAACACTATGATGATAACTGGGCATTAGCTGAGAAAATTCATCGCAAAGACCACTTTAACTACTACAAGTGCTGCTAGATCTTACCCACGGGCGTACCTCGATATCGAAGGGTATGCCAAGGGTTTTTGTTATATGGCATCACTAGTGTCCGGACGTTAATCGAACAAATTCAGCTGATTAGCCGAAAGGGCCTGAACGTCAGCGGTGATGGCTGTATCTGGCGGTGGTGCTGGACCTCTATTCCCGTCTCGTGGTGGGTTGGGCGATGGCTGAACGCATGACGGCCAAGCTCGTGTGCGATGCGCTGCACATGGCCTTATGGCGACGCAAGAGGCCGACCGGCGGCATCGTCCATTCCGACCGCGGCAGCCAGTATTGCTCCGCCGACCATCAGCGCCTGCTGCAGGATCACCGACTCCTATGCAGCATGAGCAAGAAAGGCGACTGCTACGACAACGCGGCGATGGAGTCCTGGAACCACAGCCTCAAGGTCGAAGCCATACACGGTGAATGTTTCGCTACGCGAGAGATGGCCCGGGCACAGGTGTTCGAGTACATCGAAGTCTATTATAATCGGCGTCGCCTGCACTCACGACTCGGGTACCTATCACCTGAGGTGTTCGAGGCACGCCAAGCGGCTTAATGCTAAACGGCTTAATTGGGTGTCCGGGAATTTGGGGTAAGATCAGGGCGCCTCGGAAAACTAAAACAATTGTGCGTTAGACTTCAAGGAGACAACCATGCTATTTCGCCAGTTGTTCGAACCGATATCCAGTACCTACACCTATTTGCTCGGTTGCGAAGAGACACGGCTCGCTATACTCATCGATCCAGTATTACCGGCCTGGGAGCGCGACTTGGAGGTAGTCCGCGCGCTGAGCTTAAAGCTTGCATACACCGTCGATACCCACATTCATGCCGACCACATTACTTCCGCCAATAAACTCAAGAAAATGGCGGGCAGCAAAATCGCTGGTCCGGCATTAGACCAACTCCCATGCACCGATCTTCCGCTGGAAGAGGGCACACGATTTCAGGTGGGAAGCATACGGCTCGATCCGCTGCATACGCCGGGGCACACCGACAATCATTTTTCCTACCGGCTAGGCGACCGCGTGTTCACCGGAGACGCCTTACTCATTGATGGCTGTGGCAGAACCGATTTCCAGAACGGTGATGCTGCAATCCTGTACCATTCGATTACGCAAAAATTGTTTACCTTGCCCGACGAAACCCTAATTTTTCCGGCTCACGACTACGAAGGCCGCCGGGTCTCCAGCATCGCGCAAGAAAAAACGCGCAATCCACGCATTGGCGGGCATAAGCGTCTGGAAGACTTTGTCGGCATCATGCACAGTCTAAAACTTGCTTACCCCAAGTTCATTGATTATGCCGTTCCTGGCAACAAAGCCTGCGGGGCTTGCCCAGTAGGCGTGCCCGAAAAGCTGCAAGAATATTGCGATAAAGTAGATAACAGCCAGAAGGGCTGAAACCCAGGTTACGCGGGTTTTTATCTTAGGCTTAACTATGGATATCAATCGGGTTTTTTCAGGAATGTCAGCGGGTCCGGCATGCCCGTGATACCTGCCAGCAGTCGGCGGCGTGATCGGGGTTGCCGATAGCTATTTTTTAGAAGCAGGCAGGTTAAATGCCGTATTTAATAGATTTTTCAGGGCATCAGGGGACTGTACCCCCTGCACGTTCCCCAGATGGTTCCCGTTGGGTGTAAAGAATAACAGTGTAGCGGGGTCAACCTTATGCATCTTGGCAAAGGCCTGGCCTTCGGCAAGATTTAAATCGGCGACAACGAATTCGATGACTCCGTCATATTCGCCGCGCACCTTGCTAAGGTTCTCCATCAAGTGGGTGCTGTTGACCAAATTGTGATCATGCACTTGTATTACGACGTTTTTACCTTTGCCAACTTGTGATAGATCAACACTATAGCCGCGCGGCAGATTCCATATGGCCAGCCCGATGATGCCCGCCATGAAAATAGCGATGACCACATTCATAGTTAAACGCGATTTTTTAGGAATTGTGGCAGTATTTTTTTTCATATAATCCGTTTTTTCAGATACGCGCCTCATCTTATTCCCATTTCTTAAAAACCCAAAGCCCGGCGTATTTATCGATCTCATGGATTCCTGCTACCATCGTCTCATGATGCCCCTAGCCCCTCATAAAATGGCTCCATTGCGGATGGCGGTACGTTTCGCCATGGTTTTACTTATATCCCTCCCCATGCAGGCCGGTGCGGATTCCATCCCCTTGACCTATGAAGAACAGACCCTGTTGGTGGACGGAACCCCACAAGTCGCGCGCATTCCCAGGGGCTATCGGCTGCAACTGTTAACAGACAAGCTCGATGCCCCACGGTTGCTGACATTCGGAAATAATGGCGATCTTTTTATCGGCTCCAAGTCCGGCAAGATTTACCGTGTTCCGCCGCCTTATACCTCTCCCGAGGTGCTGGTCACCCTGGATGACTACCCGCACAGCGTGGCATTGCGGCGGGATGAAATACTGATAGCCCGTACCAGTGGTGTGTATCGCGCGCCATACCAACCGGGTCAGAAGCAGATCCCCAAGGCATCGGTCACTTTATTGGCGCGCCTCCCCGGTGGCGATGGACATAATAGCCGCACGGTCGGTGTCGGCACCGACGGCCGGGTGTATGTAAGTCTTGGGATACAAGGCAACTGTAGCGACCAGTTTCTCGGTGACCACTATGCGTTCGACGACCGCCGCGGCGGCATACTGGTATTACGGGAGGGTGAGGATAAGCCGCAGTGGGAGACCTTCGCTTCGGGATTGCGTAACCCGGTAGGCTACGCTTGGCATCCGCAGACCGGCGTGATGTATGCCAGCAATAATGGACCCGATCACTTGGGTTACAACCAACCACCGGAATATTTTAGCCGCGTCACCGCCGACTCGTTTCATGGTATGCCGTGGTTTCAGTTCGATGGACAACAGGTACAGCCTGACGACTGTGTATCGACCCGGCCGCCACGGCCAATAGCAGACGTGGCGGCCCCGGTTACGACCTTCCCGGCGCGCAATGCGCCCATGGGAGTGACCTTTGTCCCGAAAGGCGCCATGAGCAAAGCACTGGAGTTCGACGCCATCGTTGCCTTACGTGGTTCTTGGGCTACCCAAGCCAGCGGTGGCCGTTTTGGCGCTAATGCCACGCGGCGGCCACCCAAGATTGTCGCCGTGCGGTTCAAAAACGGCCAGGCGCAGCGTGTCGATGATCTCGTTACAGGATTTCAACTTAAGGACGGTGAGCGCTGGGCCCGGCCCGTGGGCGTCGCTATCGGTTCTGATGGCGCGCTCTATTTTACCAGCGACGGGGGAACCCAGGGATTGTTTCGGTTGATATCAAAATAACAAAAGCCCGGAAGCTTGCGCCCCGGGCTTAGTCAAAGGGTCTTTATCGCACTCAGGCCTTGCGATACACCTCCGCACCCTGTTTTACAAACTCCACCGCTTTTTGTTCCATGCCTTTTTTGAGGGCTTCCTCTTCTGATACCCCTAAGGTGGCCGCGTAATCACGCACGTCTTGGGTAATTTTCATGGAACAAAAGTTCGGCCCGCACATGGAGCAGAAATGCGCCACCTTGTGGGCATCTTTCGGCATGGTGGCATCGTGGAATTCGCGCGCCTTTTCCGGATCGAGGCCGAGATTGAACTGGTCCTCCCAGCGGAATTCAAAGCGCGCCTTGGACAGGGCATTATCCCTAAGCTGCGTGCCCGGATGGCCCTTGGCGAGATCGGCGGCGTGCGCCGCGATCTTGTAGGCGATGATGCCGTCCCTAACGTCCTGCTTGTTGGGCAGCCCCAAATGTTCCTTGGGCGTTACGTAGCACAGCATGGCGGTGCCATACCACCCGATCTGGGCCGCGCCGATGGCGGAGGTGATGTGGTCGTAGCCCGGGGCGATGTCCGTGGTCAGCGGCCCCAGGGTATAGAACGGTGCCTCGAAGCAGTCGGCGAGCTCCTTGTCCATGTTCTCTTTAATGAGCTGCATGGGTACATGGCCCGGTCCTTCTATCATGACCTGCACGTCGTGCTTCCAGGCAATCTTGGTAAGTTCACCGAGCGTCTCCAACTCGCCGAACTGGGCGGCGTCATTGGCGTCCGCCAGGCAGCCGGGGCGCAAGCCATCGCCCAGGGAGAAGCTCACGTCGTAGGCCTGCATGATCTCGCAGATATCTTCGAAATGGGTGTAGAGGAAATTCTCGCTATGATGGGCGAGGCACCACTTGGCCATGATGGAACCGCCGCGCGATACAATGCCGGTGATGCGTTGGGCGGTGAGCGGCACGTAGCGCAGCAGCACGCCGGCGTGTATGGTGAAGTAGTCCAC
>JANOTM010000302.1:0-1803 GCA_031416355.1 Gammaproteobacteria bacterium | reverse complement strand
GTCTTGCATGCAACCGTGCAGGTCTGGCAGGCGATGCACTTGTTCAAGTCCATGACCATCGCGAATTGTTTTTTAGGACGCACGCCCTCGTAGGGGAATTCCATTTCGCGTCCAATTTGCCAGTTGTATACCTTAGCCATTGCCTATCTCCAATTTGTCCGGATAGTTCGTAGGGTGCGTCCCACGCACCACTTTGTCGATCGGTGCGCAGGGCGCACCCTACATTGCTTTGTCACACCTTGCGTATCCGCACGAACCCGCCGCCGAGGTATTTCTTGAACGCCGGGTTCTCCACGGTCGGGCGCAGGCCCAGCGCCACCGGCCGCCACAGTCCTTTGCCGCCGATGCCGCCGTCCTCGGCCTTGGTAAATTTCGCCAGCGCCTCGCGCGGTGCGCCGGTGACGCAGTGCACATCCGCCTGAAACCCCTTGACGAGTTCGTGCGTAAAGAGTTTGCGCGTGACGAGACTCGCGGTCTGATGCGTCGGCTTCAACCACGAGCGCGTGAGACTCTGATGGCCGCCGTAACGGAACAAGGCCTGATAATGCGTCTCTTCGTTTTTGGCGATGCCGTCGGCGCGCGTCTCGTGCGCCTTGACCGTGCCTGGGGTCGCCATGTAGCCGTTGAACCACATGCGCGTCACGCCGAGCGGAGTGCCGGGGTAATACCGGGCGCGCGCCAGCAGGCGCGCGACCTTGTACTCCGCTTCGCGGCCGGGATCGTTCCAGCCGCGGAACGGTAGTTCCTTCGGATCGCCGTCGATCCAGACGTAATCGCCGTCGTTCACGCCAAGCTGCTTCGCGTCGCGCGGATTGATGTCCACGTACATCTCGCCGGTGCTGGGGCTGCGTTTGTCGCGCCGGTACATGTCGCCGAACGGACCGAACAACGCCGCCATGTAGTCGGTATCGATGGGCATGGTGTGCGCGCCGTGCCGGTACTTGGGCGTGTGGAAAATATGCCGGAAGCCCTGGTCCGCGAGCGGGTGTTTGGTCTGGAGCAGCGCCGCCACGCTATAGGTGGTGTTGCGCATCTGGCGCGCCTGATGCGAACGATCGTCGGCCGCGATGCCCCAGTCCTTCGGCAGTTTGGGCCGTATCGCGGGATGCTTGGCGGCGACGATGGCGCACGGATCGTAAAAGGTCGCGTCCGACGGCTCGCGATAAACGATGAGGTTCTCCCCGGCCTCGATGAACTCGATCTCCGGCCGGTAGAATTCCAGCCGCCCGGTCTTGGTATACCAGGGCTTGGACTCCTGCACCTGCTCGTAGCTGCTGACGCGCGGGTAGGTGCGCGTGTTCATGAGCGCCGGGATGCCGCGCTTGGCGAGGGTTTCCAGGTCCTCGAAACGATAGCCCTTGAGCGGCGCCGAGGCGTCGATGATGCGTTGCAGGTACACCTCGCCGCGCCCTTCGGCGATGAATTGCCACATCTTCTCGAAGCGCGGTTCGTCGGTGAGCTTGGTCATTGCGCGCGCCACGCCGAGATAGGTCTCGTTGTCCGAGATCGTATTGAACGCGCGCCGCGCCGGGGTGCGCGGAAAGATTTGCAGGAACGGATTGGTGTTGGACGCGGTCATGTCTGGGAACTTGAACTCCATCCAGGCATCCACGCCGTAGACGATGTCGCTGTATTCGCAGGAGGCGGTCCACCACCAGTCGTTGTACACCACCAGTTCGCAGCGCGGCAGGGTGTTGTTGACCACGTCGAAGTGGCCTTTCTGGTTGCCGAGGCTGGAATTGGAATTGACCTGCCAGATGGCCTTGGTGGGCGTGGGCATGTGCGCGCCCTGGGTGATTTTCT
>JANOTM010000301.1:0-9952 GCA_031416355.1 Gammaproteobacteria bacterium | reverse complement strand
TGTAGGGTGGGCATCGCCCACCACACGCGGCATCGGCCGGCGCAAGCCGGTGGGCGGTGCCCACCCTACTACTATTGCCACGGCCAGGCGGTATTATTTATGGCGCTATGTTTAGGCGCTCTTAGGAACGCAGTATCTTCGACAGAAATTGTTGTGCCCGCTCGGTACGTGGGGCGCCGAAGAATTCCTGGGTGGCTGCGTCTTCGACGATGCGTCCGGTGTCCATGAAGATCACGCGCTGCGCGACCTGGCGGGCGAATCCCATTTCGTGGGTCACGACCATCATGGTCATGCCTTCGTGCGCGAGCTTTACCATGACCTCCAGTACTTCGCTGATCATCTCCGGGTCTAGGGCAGAGGTAGGTTCGTCGAACAGCATGCAGATCGGGTCCATGGCCAGGGCGCGGGCGATGGCCACGCGCTGCTGTTGGCCGCCGGAGAGCTGGCCAGGATATTTATCGGCGTGGGCTGTGAGGCCTACGCGTTCTAGGAGTTTATGCCCCTGGTCCATGGCCTGGTCCCGGTGGCGACCCAGGACGACGGTCTGGGCAATAGCCAGGTTGTCGCCTACGGTCATGTGCGGAAACAGCTCGAAGTGCTGAAACACCATGCCGACGCGGGACCGCAGCTTGGGAAGATGGGTCTTCGGATCGCCGACGGCGATGCCGTCCACGGTGATGTCGCCTCGTTGAAAGGGTTCTAGGCCGTTGACACATTTAATCAACGTGGATTTACCCGACCCCGACGGTCCGCAGACCACCACCACCTCGCCCTTTTTCACCTCGGTCGAGCAGTCGTTCAAGACCTGGACCTTGCCGTAGAACTTGCTGACGCCGCGCAGAAATATCACTGTAAATCGCTCCTGCGTTGCAAGCGTTTGACGCCATAAGAAGCGGCATAACACAGCGTGAAATACACCGCACCGGCAAACAACAATAGCTCGACCAGACGCCCGTCCCTATCGCCGACCTTGTAAGCGGCGCCGAAGAAATCCGCCAGCGCCGAGACGTACACCAGCGACGTGTCCTGGAACAGGACGATGGCTTGGGTCAGCAACAACGGCAACATATGGCGAAACGCCTGCGGCAGGACCACGAGCCGCATCGCCTGTCCGTAGTTCATGCCCAAGGCGTAGGCCGCCGCCATCTGACCTTGGGGTACGCTCTGGATTCCGGCCCGTATAATCTCGGCGTAGTAGGCCGACTCGAACAGCGCAAAGCCCACCATGGCGGAGACCAGTCGCATATCCTGCGTCGGAGCTATACCCGGCAGCGCTTGCAACAGCTGGGGTACGATGAGAAAAAACCACAGCAACACCATGACCAGGGGGACCGATCGGAAAAAATTCACATACGCCGCGGCAAAATAGGCCAGTACCCGCAGGCCGGAAAGCCGCATCATCGCCAGCAGCGTGCCCCATACTATACCGGCCACCAGGGCCACCAGGGTGATGGCGAGGGATATTTTCATGCCTTGCCACAGGAAGGGCAGGGCGCCGGGGATAGAACTCCAGTCGAATTCGTGCATGGTGCTATTTTCCCGTACCTAAATAGCCCGGCACGCGGGCACGATTTTCCACATGGAGCATGCCTAGCATGACCAAAGTGTTAATCATCATGTACAGCACGGTGACGGCGATGAAGGATTCATACGGTTGCGCGGTATAGTCCACCAGTTGCCGGCCTTGGGCGGAGAGTTCAAGCAGACCGATGGTGGAACAGACCGCGGAGTTCTTGAAGATGTTGAGGAACTCCGAGGTCAGTGGCGGCAGCATGCGGCGTACCGCCAGTGGTATGAGCACGTGGCGGTAGGTCTGGAATAGTGTCAGGCCCAAGGCCAGGGCCGCTTGCCTCTGTCCCGGTGGCAGCGACTCAATCCCGGTGCGCACCTGTTCGCACACCCGCGCACCGGTAAAAAACCCTAGGCACACCACGGCGGTGATGAATTGTTGGGCAATGGGATGGAGCTGTTTAAAGGCGTTACCGAGCGCTGCCGGCAGTAATTCCGGCAGCACGAAGTACCAGATAAAGAGCTGCACCAGCAAAGGGATATTGCGAAATACCTCCACGTACACCGCGGCCATGCCCCTCAACCAGCGGTTGGGTACGGTGCGCAGCACGCCCATGAGCACGCCCATCACGAGCGCCATGAACCAGGCGGACAACGACAGCGCCAGCGTCAGTTGCAGGCCCGCGACCATCCACCCTAAATAAGTGGTCTCGCCCGTGGGTACGGCGCTTAAGAATATTTTCCAATTCCAGTGGTAGTCCACTCAGTCGTAGGCCTGGTCGTTGGGATGCTTGAACAAGGCCCGCACCTCGGCGCTCATGGGGAAATTGAGATTCAGGCCCTTGGGTGGAATCGGCGACAGGAACCACTTGCGGTATAGCCCTTCCGCGGTGCCCGATGTCTGGACCTGGGCAATGGCGGCATCGACCAATTTCTTGAACGCGGCATCGTCCTTGCGCAGCATGCAGCCGTAGGCCTCGCGCGACTGCGGCGCCCCGGTGACCATCCAGTCGCCGGGGCGCTTGGCCTTGGCGATCTCGCCATAGAGCAGCACGTCGTCCAGCATAAACGCCAGCGCGCGGCCGGTCTCTAGCATCAGGAATGATTCACCGTGGTCTTTGGCGCTGATAATGCGCATGTTCATCTTCTTGTCCGCGTCCATTTTGCGCAAGCGGCGCTCGGACGTGGTGCCGGCGGTGGTGACCACGGTCTTGCCGGCGAGGTCCGGGAAATCCTTGATGCCCGCATCCTTCTTTACCAGCAGGCGCGTACCGATAACGAACAGGCTGTTGGAGAATGCGACCTGTCGTTGGCGTTCGGCGGTGTTGCTGGTGGAGCCGCACTCCAAGTCCACGGTGCCATTTTGTATCAGCGCGATGCGATTCTGCGAGCTTATCGGCACCAGTTTTATCCGTAGATCAGGCAAGTGCAACTGGTGTTTGATGGCGTCTACGATCTTGAGCGTAATTTCGTGGGAGTAGCCGACTACCTGTTGCTTATCGTCATAATAGGAGAACGGAATGGATGACTCGCGGTGACCCAGAGTGACCATCTTGGTAGTTTCGATTTTTTTGAGCGTACCGGTCAGTTCTTGCGCCCCAGTGGGCGAGGCAAACACAATACATACGGCTAGAACGACAAGGTGTGGCGCGTACATAGGCTCTCTCAGGTTGATACTTTAGTTAATGTCGTATGCGATACGACATAATATGCAATCCCAAGACTTACCGCTATGCCTGAACCGACGGTAGACATGTCTGCGCCGTAAGAATGCGCGTAAGCTCCTCGGGCGGCAGCGGTTTACTGAAGTAGTAACCCTGCATCGCATCGCATCCCTGGGTATGCAGAAATTGCTGCTGTTCCCGGGCCTCGACGCCCTCGGCCACCACTCTCATACCGAGGCTGTGTGCCATGGCGATGATGGCAATGACGATAGCGGTATCGTCGGCATCGCCCGGCATGTCATGCACGAACGATTTATCGATCTTGAGCGTATCGATGGGCAAGCGCTTGAGGTAGGACAGGGAGGAATAGCCGGTACCGAAATCGTCGATGGAGAACTCGACCCCAAGCCTGCTCAATTCCCGCAGGGTATCGAGCAGGCCCGGTCCTTCCACCAGCATGCTCTCGGTGATCTCCAGGTCTAGACAGCGCGCCTCTACGCCGGTGGTGCGCAGTGCGCTGCTTACGGCGTGTATCAGATTTTTGTCACGGAACTGACGTACCGAGAGGTTGATCGAAAGCCGTAGTTCCGGTAAACCAGCCGCCTGCCAGTGCCCCAACTGGACGCAGGCGGTGCGTAGCACCCACTCACCTATGGGCACGATCAGCCCGGTATCTTCGGCAAGGGGAATAAATTGCATTGGCAGCACCAGGCCAAGCTCGTCGTGCTGCCAGCGGATCAGCGCTTCGACGCCGATGATGTTTCCATCCGCCGCGTCCACGATGGGCTGATAGTGTAGCAGGAACTGGTTGCGTTCTAACGCCAGGCGCAGGGCGCCCTCCAGTGCCACGCGCTCGAATGCCTGGGCGGTCATCTCGGCCGCATAGAACTGGTAATTGTTGCGTCCGGCTTCCTTGGCGCGATACATGGCGATGTCGGCGTTGCTCAGCATGGTTTCCACGTCGCGCGTATCGGACGGGAAAATTGTAATCCCTAAGCTCGCGCCGATGAAGAGATCGCGGCCGTCGATGTGAAAGGGCAGGGCAAAGACATCCAGGATTTTCTGCGCCACGCGCCCGGCGTCGTCGGCGTGCGCCATGTCCGAGAGCACGATAGTGAACTCGTCGCCCGACAGCCGTGCCACCGAGTCGCCGCGCCGCACGGCGCCCAGCAGGCGTTCGGCGACGGCCTTGAGCAACTGGTCGCCGACCCCGTGGCCGAGGGTATCGTTGACGTTCTTGAAGCGATCGAGGTCCATGAACACCGTCGCCACCAGCCGTTCGTGGCGTTCGGCCTCGATCATCGCCTGCTGCAGCCGGTCATTGAATAATGTGCGGTTGGCGAGGCCAGTCAACTCGTCGTGGTGCGCAAGATACACAAGCCGGTCTTCGGCGCGCTTGCGATCGGTGATGTCGCGCGTGACCCCGAGCAGCACTATTTCGCCGCCGCGCGCGGTCATGGGCACGGCGTGGGTCTCGAGCCAGCGGCGTGCCCCCTTGAGACCCTCGATCTCGAATACCAGCAAGCCCTTATTTCCCCGCAGTACGCTTTTGGTGAGGGCCTGAAACGCCTTGCGGTGTTCGGGCAGTATCAGACTGTGTAGCGGTTTTCCGAGCACCTGAGCCAGATTGTCGGCCTGGATTATGGCAAGCCCCGCGGCGTTCATGTCAATCAGTAGCCCGTCGCTGTCCAGTAGCTTGATACATTCGGGTTCGGTATCAATGATGGTGCGCAGGTGTTCCTCGCTAGCGCGTACCGATGCCTCGGCGTGGATACGTTCGCTAATATCCTTGCCGGTGGATACGAAGTGGGTGATGTCGCCGTGGGCGTCGCGCAGCGGGGTGATGGTTTTTTCTTCGTAATATAGACTCCCATCTTTGCGGCGGTTGGTGAATACACCCCGGTACGACTCGCCGCGCAGGATTGCGCTCCACAGGTCGCGATAAAAGGCGTCGTCGTGCTGGCCGGATTTCATCAGGCTGGGTTTACGTCCTAGCGCCTCGGCGGAGGCGTAACCGGTGGTGAGCTCGAAGGCGGGATTAACGTACTCAATCACACCATCGCGATTGGCAATCATGACGCTGTCGGCGGTCTGCTCGATGGCGCTAGACAATTTTCGCATCTGTTGTGCGGCCTGTACCTGCGCGGTGATTTCTTCTAG
The DNA here is from genome assembly GCA_031416355.1 of Gammaproteobacteria bacterium. Taxonomy (GTDB): domain Bacteria; phylum Pseudomonadota; class Gammaproteobacteria; order Acidiferrobacterales; family UBA6901; genus JANNJF01. The sequence continues at coordinate 4,619 of JANOTM010000301.1, read as the reverse complement.
GGCGCCCTCATAGTAGAGAACCGCACCCTGGGTGTCACGCACCACCCGTACGTTGTTGCGTACCCACATGGGGCTGCCGTCGAGTTTGCGCCCAGGTCCTACAAAATCCACCACCGTGTCATTTTCTTCGAGCCGGGTCTGCCAGTTCTGGTAGTTCTCTTTGCTGACGAAGAATTCGTTTGCGTTGTGTGCCAGCAAGCTTATATGGTCCGGGCAGCCGGCGATCGCCACCAACGCCGCATTGGCCTCGAGAATGCGACCATCCGGAGTGATACGGTACAGACCCAGAGGCAAATGCTCGAACAGGCTACGGTAACGCGCCTCGGCTTCCTGTGTGGCCCGGCGTTCGGCGGCGCGCTCGAGTGCGTTGCGCACCGCCCCGGGCAGGCGCGCGAAATGCGCCGGCGTCTTGACGACGTAGTCATCAAGCCCGTTCTTCATGGCTTCGGCAACGATGTGCTCGCTGCCGGTGCCGGTGAACATGATCACCGGACAGTGCGGTAAATGCAGCTTCACCGCGGCCAGCACTTTCATGCCGTCGGTCCAGTTAATATGATAATCGGTGATGACAAAGTCGTAGTCGCGGGCCGCGAGCGTAGGTTCCAGCGCGGCTAGCGTAGTGATGGGGGTGAGGTGTAGCCCGGGAAAGGTGCGCTTGAGTTCGCGTTCCACCAGGACGCGGTCGTCCGGGTTGTCATCGATCAGCAGAAAGTGCAGCGATCTTTCCATGTATCCGCATCCTTGGAGATCCAAAAATATAGATTTGTCGGCCCAGTGCAGGTCGCCGGCTTTGAATGCTGGGCGGTACCATGTTCATTCTATAACTGTCGTTTTACCCAGGTTATGTCTGTCTTCAGACGACGAGCGCGCAAAAGAAAATGCAGCGATCTTATCGGGTTCCTCCCGGGCTCAGTGCAGTGTCGGTGACTCGTTGAGCTTGAGCCAATACAGCTCTAGGGTGCGCGCCATGTTCAGCAGTTCAGCGAACGCCACCGGCTTCACCAAATAGGAGTTGGCACCCAGTTCGTAGGCACGGTTGATGTCCATGGGCTCTTTCGATGACGTGAGCAATACCACCGGCATGCGTTTAAGCGCCGGTTGGGCGCGCAGCCATTCGAGCACTTCGTGTCCGGATTTTCGCGGTAGCTTCAGGTCGAGTAGCACCAGCGAAGGTAGGGGGTGGATATCGCGGTCGGCATAGGCGCCATGGCCGGCAAGATAATCCACCGCCGCCTGACCGTCGTTCAGCACGCGCATCGGTGTATTCACCCCAACTTTACGGAAGGCGCGCTGTAACAGCAACACGTCGTTGGGGTCGTCCTCGATCAGCAGTACAAAATGGCTTAGGGTGTTAACGATGATGATTACTCCTGTCCAATGGTAACTCGATCCAGAAACGGCTGCCTTGTCCCAAGGCGGATTCCACGCCGGCGGTTCCATTCATACGCTCCATGCCCTTGCGTATGATCGCGAGCCCGATGCCGGTGCCCGGATAGCTCTCGATGCCGTGCAGGCGCTCAAACACCCGAAAGATACGCTCCTGGTGTTCCGGTTCTATGCCTATTCCATTATCTTCCACCCATAACCGCACCTTATGGCCATAGTGCTCGGACCGGATGTTGACCCTAGGCCGCACCCCCGGGGCGACGAACTTAATGGCATTGGCAATCAGATTCGTCACTACCTGCAACAAGGTCGCCGGGTGTGCCGTGACCGCCGGCAGCGATTTTTTTACCTTGATCGTGGCCTTGCAATTGTCGATATCGGTGGCGAGTTGCTCGCGCGCCCGTTGGACCACATTAGCTAGATTCACGGCCTCAGCCGTAAGGTCGGCGCGTGTCAGGCGGCTGTAAGCGAGCAGGTCCAGGATAAGCGCATCCATGCGCTCGGCCGCTGCGATCAGGCGCCGTGTGTAGTCACGCCCCATTGTGTCGAGTGCGTCAGCATAGTCCTCCTGCAGGGCTTGGGCAAGGCCCTGCACCGCCCGCAAAGGCGCGCGCAGATCGTGCGATACCGTATAAGAAAAGGACTCCAATTCAGCATTGGTCTCGGCCAGTTGCGCGGTGCGCTCGGTCACGCGTTGCTCGAGTTTATGCGTGAGATCGTGCAATGCCGTTTGTGCGTGCCTGTGCGCGATGGCTATGCCCGCCAAATGTGTCGATCGTTCGATAAGTTCCATATCGGCCGTGCCGGGGCTACGCGGTTCACGGTAATACAGGGCGAAGGTGCCTAAAACCCGGCTATCGCCCGACCGGATAGGCATGGACCAGCAGGCCCGCAGCCCATGCGACAAGGCGAGCGCGCGGTAATCGGTCCACAACGGATCGGTGTCGATGTTGGTGACGATCACCGGCTCGTTGCGATAGGCCGCGGTACCGCAGGAACCGACGCGCGACCCGATCGCTATACCGTCGATGGCGTGATTGTAGGTTTGCGGCAGGCTAGGTGCGGCGCCGTGGCGTAAATGCATGCCATCGGCATCAAGCAGCAGGATGGAGCACAGCATATCGTCGGACAATGCCTCGAGGTTGCGCGCGATGGCTTCGAGGATAGTGCTCAATGCCGCACCCTCGGCGGTCATTTCGAGAATACTTTTCTCGCCGCTGAGTAGAATTTCCATGCGCTTGCGCGCGTCGATATCCCTAACCACGCCGGTCATGCGTAACGCCCGGCCGTTGCCGTCGTAAAAGAAGCGACCTTGGCCGGCGACCCAGTGCAGCGTGCCGTCAGGCCAGACGATGCGAAATTCCTCCTGAAACAGCTGGCGGTCGATGCGTGCCGTTTCCACCGCCCGATCGATTTGCGGCAGGTCGTCTGGGTGCACGCGCCGCGCGAAGGTCTGATAGCGGCCGTCGAAGTCGCCGGGCTGCATGCCGAACAGGTGTGCGTGTTCCTCCGACCAGACAATGGCGTCGTTCACCAAATCCCAATCGTAAATGCCCATCTGTCCGGCACGCAAGGCCAGCCGCAGGCGTTGTTCGTTCTCCTGTAGCGCGGCTTCATTGCGTTTGTATCCAGCTCGCGCCTCGGCGTGACTGGCGTCCAACCTCTGATTACTACGGCCTAGATCGGCGGTTTGCTGCTCGATGCGTGCTTCCAGTCGACCGCGCAATGCGTGCAGTTCGATTTCGCTCATCACCGCGGCGGCGAAATCGCGCACCGTCCCGATTTCCAGCGGCGTCCATGTCCGTGGCACCGAATCGAGCACACAGAACGAACCGACGGTATGCCCGTTGGGCAGGGTTAGCGGGATGCCAAGATAGGCGACCACGCCCAAGTCACGGATCGCCGGATTGTCGTGCAGCCAAGAATGGGTGCGCGCATCGCTGACGATCAGGGGCGCACAGGTTGCTACCACGTGTTGACAGAAGGAATGCGACAGCGGTGTTTCGCGCCAACTTGCCCAGGGTTCGGGCAGACCCACGCAGCTTTTGAAAAACTGGCGGTCCTCGTCCACCAGGCTCACGAGTGCGACCGGTGTTTGTAGCAACCGCACGGCCAGACGTGCCAAGCGATCGAACGCCTCGGTGGCGGGAGTGTCTAGGAGATTGAGTGAGCGTAAGCTTGCGAGCCGCTCGCGGTTGCATACTAGGGAAAGCACGTCGTTGCTCATGGCACCTTCCTTTGTGTGCACAATTTTCGCGTCTCGCCCGGCGACCGTAGCATGCAAGCCCTTGCCAAGCTTAGTGCTAGCCGCATTGCGATACAAGGCGTCCTTATCGAATGGCACTTACTTATGCCCAAATGTAGGGTGGGTGGAGCGTTTTTTGCGTAACCCGCCAGCGTTGCGTAGCAACACAATGCCTTTTAAAGGAGTGCCTGGCGGCACGCCTGGTGGGTTACGGCACATACTGCGTGCCTCCACCCACCCTACGTTGAATAAGGAACTGCTTTAAGTAAGTGCCATTCGCGTCCTTATCCTTTTGAGTATACGCGTCAGTTAACCCCGGCCGCTATACCGGCCTGGGCAGGCCCAGGCCGGTACAATTCCATGTTAACAATACGGGATTGCACGGGAGATAATTATGATGTGCGTCGCCCCTTTTTTTTCTTGGTCTCGTTCTTATGCAGTAGCTCACTCGCCTCCTTAAGTAGAAACTCCTTAAATGCCTGGGCCACGGGCGATAGGCGCTTGCCACTGCGGTGCACAATGTACCAGTGCCGCAGGATGGGAAACTCGGCTACATCCAGGATTACCAGGCGCTGGAGGCTAAGTTCCTGCTCCAAGGTGTCGCGCGACAACAACCCCAGACCTAAGCCGGCCTGCACGCTTTGTTTAATGGCCTCGTTGCTGCCTACTTCCATGCCGGTGGTCAGGCGGATGCCGCGCTCACTGAAAAACCGTTCCATGGCGATGCGAGTGCCAGAGCCGGGTTCGCGCACCAGAAATACCTCGTTGTGCAGGCGCGTCAGGGGGATGTGCCGTTCCTTGGCCAGGGGGTGCTTGGGTGGTGCCACCACCACCAGGGGGTTGTCCATAAACGCACCAGCTTCCAGGTCGGTTTCTGCCGGCGGTTGGCCCATGACCACCAGATCCACGGTATTTTCATTGAGCTGGCGCAACAGGGCTTCGCGATTGGTGATATCGAGGCTGACGGTGACATCCGGGTGGCGGCGAT
>JANOTM010000300.1:0-15487 GCA_031416355.1 Gammaproteobacteria bacterium | reverse complement strand
TTACTGAGGAGGCCATTAAATAGTGCACACCGCCTGCTACACAGTCCCTTCTCCCTCCGGGAGAAGGACAGGATGAGGGCCGGTTTTGCCGTGGTTTGCCCTCACCCCGGCCCTCTCCCGCAGGGAGAGGGAGAAAAGCGGTACGCACTATTTAGCGGTCGGGTCAGTAAGATACCTTTTTGAAAAACAAACAAAAAAACTTTGGAAGTCCCGAAGTCGCTGCGGTATTTGAAACCAGCCCGAGAGATATTCGGACGAAGTTACTATTTCTGCGTCAGTTGATATTCGACGTGGCGTCGGAAACAGCAGGGGTTGGGGAGTTGGAAGAAACCCTTAAATGGGGACAGCCCAGCTATCTTACGACCCGATCCAAAAGCGGAAGTATCATTAGAATCGACCGGGTAAAATCTCAAGCAGGGCGGTATGCCATGTATTTTCATTGCCAGACTACGTTGGTTGGCACCTTTAAAGAAATCTATCGAGACAAATTTAAATATGAAGGAAATCGCGGCATCGTATTTAATGTGGACGATGAAATTCCAGTGCAAGAGTTGAGCCACTGTATTTCACTCGCATTAACTTATCATGTTGATAAAAAACCAAGGCAGCGTCGATAGATGGTGCCTGCTGGGATAGCGCTTTGCTGATCGCACTACGCATTGTGATTGTCATTGTAGTGCTTACCGCGGCGGCACCTGCGTTTTCCGTAGAGAGCACCTGTTATGGCACTGTGGGTAACGGTCGCCTCGACAACGGCGTTAGGCTTCCGCTCAGTGGGGCGAATTTTTCCGCGTACAGTTCGGTCGCGGCCAGCGCCGGCCGTACCCACGTGCACTCCAAAGTTAGCGACGTGCTGGTTGCGGCGTATGCGGCCTTGGAACAGACTGCGCCGGGAAAGCGCTTCGTTTATGGAGAAACCGGCTGGCCCTCGGGCGGGCGTATCCGGCCTCACCGTACGCACCAGAACGGTCTTTCCGTGGACTTCTTTGTTCCGGTGCGTGACAAGTCCGGTGGTTCCGTGGTCTTGCCCGCGGAGATAACGAATCGGTTCGGCTATGACATCGAGTTCGATAAGCTGGGACGCTTCGGCGACTACGCCATAGACTTCGAGGCCTTGGCCGAGCATCTTTATCAGCTACACCTTGCGGCCAAGGCCGGCGGTACAGGCATAGCCTTGGTGATATTCGACCCACCTTACCTGCCCAAGCTGTTTGCCACCGCGCGTGGACCGTTCTTGCAACAGAACATAAAGTTCATGCGTGGCGCCGCTTGGGTGCGCCACGATGAGCATTATCACGTTGACTTTGCGCTGGCGTGTCAGCCGATCAAAAGCAAACCAATCCGCTAGAATTAAAGGAATCCCTAGGGACAGGTTCCCTTACGATACTGGGCCATACAGTTCAATTTGCCTCCGTTGCTTACGTTGTGGCAATCTATTAATCCAACTCGTTTGTTTTTGCGTGGGGGGCCATCTATGTCATTAACTATCAAATCTCTTGAAGCCGAAGCCTTGCAATTGTCCACGGCCGAGCGCGCACGGCTGATCGAACGGCTCATTGCCAGTTTAGATACCGATCCCGAAGTGGAAGAGGCTTGGGCTATCGAAGTGGAGCGACGTCACGCGGAGATCGAAAGCAAAACGGCATCCCTGCTACCCGGTGCCGAAACCTTGGTCAAGCTACGGGCCGAGTTTAAATGAAATATTGGCTGCATCCGGAGGCTGAAAGTGATCTTCGAGATGCTGCCGAGTTCTACCGGGAGCAGGCAGACACTGCTTTATAGCAGTGTCTGCCCACAGAATTTGCGTGCACGTTGAGTGTGTTGCTGCAACATCCCAGGCTGGGGACCTTGTGGCGGCCTGGTAAGCGTCGTTACGTTATGAGGCGCTTCCCTTATTCGGTTATCTACTCAATTATCGGCGAAGAAATGCATATCTTGGCCGTTGCCCACCATAGTCGCCGTCCTGGGTATTTTCGTGGCCGAAAATAGTGTCTTGACACTGACTTAATCAGCGCCTTTGCCTTCGTGTGCTATCGTGGGGTGACGCTATCTGATTTCACTGAGCAAGCGATCGACCATATCCTCGGCCTGCGCAGCATAGCCACCACCGAACAAATTCAAATGATTGAATACATGGTACAGATTGTATAAATGCTTGCGCACGGCATATCCAGGATCCATGGGCCAGGCATCCCGGTAGGCGTGATAAAAGCGCGGCGTGAAGCCACCGAAGAGTTCGGTCATGGCCAGGTCGGCTTCGCGGTCGCCGTAATACACCGCGGGGTCGTAGATGATCGGTTGGCCTTGAGTATCCATGGCGTAATTTCCGGACCATAGATCGCCGTGCAATAACGACGGCGCGGGTGTATAGGTGCTGAAGAAAAGGCCTACGTCGTCCAGTAGGCGTTCCGTCTTGCGACGCAGTTCTCCGCGATGGCCGTTGGCCGTGGCGAGTTTTAGTTGGTATTCCAGCCGGTGCCGCTGCCAGAAAGTGACCCAGTCCGAATCGGGCGTATTGATCTGGGGCGTGAAACCGATGGTATTGTTGCGCCGCCAGCCGAATTCTTTTTGTTGGTAACGATGCATGGCGGCCAGTTGTAGTCCGAGAAGTTGCGGACCTGGGTCGTCGTTGCGGCCGAATTCCACGTATTCCAGTACCAGGTACGCCTGGTTGGCGCTGCTACCGGAACATATAGGTTGGGGCACGCGTATCGAAGCGGATGCGGCGATCTCATTTAACCCTTCGGCCTCGGCCTCGAACATGGCTAAGCGCGCGACCTCGTTGAGTTTTACAAAGTAACGCTGCCCGTCCCCTTCCAGGAGCGTGGTGGTGTTGATGCAACCGCCGGCCACGGATTGTTTATGGCTATGTATGAAGCTTTTGCCCGTGGCGTCGCTAATCTGCGCGGCGATATCGGACCACAGAGTGTCGCGCATGGGTCGTATTATTTCGTTTTGATAGGTGTGCCCCACGCGCCTTCGAAAAACCGCTCGGTCAAAGGCTGGCGCTGGCGCGCGGCCAGTTCCAATGTCTTGAGTTCATCATTCAGGATATCCGGTGTCCCACGGTAGCCCACGGCGATCATGGACATGCAGGTGTAGGCGGCGGGGATGTTGAATCGTTGACGCGCCTCGTCGGCGTCGAATCCGCCCATCTGGTGCGCCATGAGGCCCAGGGCCGCGGCCTGCAGGCACAGGTTTTCACTCGCGGCGCCGGCGTCGTACTGGCCCCAGCGGTTGGGTTTGCCGGTTTTCTGAAATATGCTGTCGGCCGTGGCCAGCAGCAGCACCGGCGCGTTCTTCACCCAGTCTTGGTTCCATGCTCCCAGGCAGCCATAGGCTTTTTGCCACGCGGCTGCGTCGCTGTGTTTGTCCCACACCAGAAAGCGCCATGGCTCATCGCCGAAACACGACGGCGCCCAGCGTGCCGCCTCCAGTAGGGCGAGGATTTGCTTGCGGCTCACGGGTTTGGCGGGGTCATAGGCGCGGCCGCTCCAGCGCTGCGCCAGTAGATCGTGTATGGGTGTGAGCGTGGTGGCAATTTTATCGGTCATTAGGAATCCCTTGCTGGATTTGCTGGATTTGCTGGAGACGGTTAGCGGTGGGTAGCGGTGGCGCTGATACACACAGAGGTCGCAGTATAACAAAATACCCGCGCATCGGGTGCGTAGGCCAGCAGTTGACGGCAAGGATGATGGCCTTAGGCAAGATCGAATAGTAAAAATTCCGCTGTGCCCGTTGTGCGGAAATTCAGCAAGGATTCCGCGCTGACGCGTGCGCCATCCCCCGCATGCAGGTCGTGGCCATTCAATGCCACATCGCCGCGCGCTACCTGCACATAGGCATGCCGGCCCGGCACCAGGGTATGCTGTACCGAATCGCCAGCCTTGAGTACCGAGGCATATATCCGAGCATCTTGGTGCAATCGCACGGCGCCTTGGTCGCCGTCGGGCGCGGCGATGAGGCGTAGTTTGCCGTGGCGCTCGGTTTCTGGAAAGTGTGTCTGCTCGTAGCCTGGATCTATGCCTTCTTTTTCAGGGAGTATCCATATCTGCAGAAAGTGCACGCCCGCGGTTTTGGAGCCATTAAATTCGCTGTGGCGCACGCCGCGCCCGGCACTCATATGCTAGGCCGAATGATCGAGCCGTTGCCGAGACTGTCCTTGTGTTCCAGAGTGCCTTCCAATACATAAGTGATGATTTCCATATCCCCATGGCCATGGGTAGCAAACCCGGCGCCGGGCGCCACCCGGCCTTCATTGATGACGCGCAGGCTGGAAAAACCCATGTGGGCCGGGTCGTGATAATCGGCGAAGGAAAAGATGTGATAGCTGTCCAGCCAGCCGTGGTTGGCGTGGCCGCGGTCTAGGTGTTTGCGGGCTTCGATCATGGTCGGGGCTTCCTGAAAACGGCTAGCTAGAAGTAGAAATACTGAATAGGCGATTATTTTTTAAAGAAAATTTCACGCCCCGTCAAGAGGTTTATGCACATGCTGATAAAGACAAGCTTATATGGCCGTGCAAGTGCCATAAATCCGTCACAAAAGCTTATGATCATGTATATCTTATTGTTATATATAATTATTTTTATCTGTTTATAAAATAATCAATCTGACACAAAGACTCGAATTTCTGTTAAATAGATCGTCAGTTTGAATTTCATCAACAAACTTATCCACAGATTTTGTGCATAACTTCCATTCGTAGTTTACACAAAGGGTTAGCCATTAATGTAATGCGATACATGAGCTGTGGAGCTAAGGATGTTTCACGTCGCCCCCTGGCGATGGACCCCATGTGGTAGATTTCGCCCATGTCCACCAGCGTATCTATTATTCAAGTTGCCGTTCCCTCGCCATTACGCCGTCACTTCGACTATCTCCCTCCGAAAACCGGTCCCCTGCCTAAAGCCGGCGCGCGCGTGCGCGTGCCTTTTGGCCGGCGTGAGCTCATAGGCGTGGTCCTGGAGGTCTGCGCGCAGAGTCTCTGGCCCCACAACAAACTCAAACCTGTGCTCGAAGTATTGGATCCAGAACCCTTGATATCCAGCGACATGCTGGGCTTGCTGCGCTGGGCGGCGGAGTATTACCAGCACCCGGTGGGCGAGGTGATGCAGGCCGCTTTGCCGGTGCTATTGCGCCGCGGACAGGCGCCGCAGGCCGGTAATGGACTCGCGGTGTGGTGCCTCACCGATATCGGCCGGCAGCAGGCCCCGGAGACCTTAACGCGCGCGGCGCTGCAACGCCGCCTGTTGCAGGCCTTACACAACGCACCCCATGGCTTGGATGCGGATAGCCTGGCCCGCCTGGCGCCCGCCTGGCACGCACCGGTACGCGCCTTGGAGAAAAAAGGTTGGGTCGTGGTAGAACGGCGCGACGCGCCCGCATCCACGCCAATACCACGGCCCACACCGCCCCAGTTGAATCCCGCGCAACAGTCGGCGGTGGTGGCGATACAGGGTGCACTCGGAGCCTACCAATGCCTGTTGTTGCATGGCGTTACCGGCAGTGGCAAGACTGAGGTCTATTTGCATGCCATGGACGCCATCTGCGCCCAGGGTGGACAAGTATTAGTACTAGTGCCCGAGATCGGTTTAACGCCACAACTGGTGGAGCGCTTTCAACAACGCTTTCCGGTCGGCATCGCGATCTTGCATTCCGGCATGAATGATACCGAGCGTCTGCACGCCTGGACCCGGGCCAGTACCGGCACGGCCGCCATCGTCATCGGCACGCGCTCGGCGGTGTTTACCTCGATGCTGGCGCTGCGCCTGGTGGTGGTGGACGAAGAACACGACGGCTCGTACAAACAGCAGGATGGTTTTCGTTACTCGGCGCGGGATCTGGCGGTGGCGCGTGCCCGTCGCGAGCGCGTGCCCGTGGTGCTGGGCTCGGCCACGCCGTCGCTGGAAAGCTTGAGCAATGTGCAACAGGGACGCTATAGCGTATTGACGTTGCCGGAGCGCACCGGTAGTGCGCTCTTACCCCGGGTCGGCCTGTTGGATATGCGCAAACTGTCGGTGCACGATGGCCTGTCACCGCCCTTGGTAGACGCCTTGCGCCTGCGTCTGGAACGGGGCGAGCAGAGCCTGGTGTTTATTAATCGCCGGGGTTACGCGCCGGTATGCGCGTGCCACGATTGTGGCTGGCTGGCACCGTGCCCGCGCTGCGATGCACGCCTGACCCTGCACAAGCGCAGCGGGCGGCTGCGCTGCCACCATTGCGCCAGCGAAACCGCGCTACCCAAAAAATGCCCGGCCTGCGGGGCGGCTAATCTGCACGGCCTGGGCGAGGGGACCGAGCGTGTGGAAGACGCATTGACCAAGCTGTTTCCCACGGCTCGCATCGAACGCGTGGACCGCGACAGCACGCGCCGCAAAGGCGCCTTCGAGGACAAGCTACGCAAGATCCACGCCGGCGCGGTGGACATATTGGTGGGCACCCAGATGCTGGCCAAGGGCCATGATTTTCCCAACCTCACCCTAGTAGGCGTGGTGAATGCGGACCAGGGTTTATATAGCGTGGATTTTCGCTCCGGCGAGCAGTTGTTTCAGCGTATTGTGCAGGTGGCCGGTCGCGCCGGTCGCGCCGCCAAGCCGGGAGAGGTGCTGATCCAAACGTATCATCCTGACAATCCGGTATTCCACGCGCTGCAACAGCATGACTACACCGGCTACGCACATTACGCTCTAGAGGAACGCCGGCAGGCGCAATTTCCCCCATTTTCCCACCTTGCCCTGTTGCGCGCCGAATCGCCGAACGCCGGCAAGGCCCTGGGCTTCATGCGTCAAGCGCGGCGCTTGGGCGATGCACTTGCCAGCGGCGGCCGCGTGATACTGGGCGAACCCCTGGCGTCGCCCATGGAAAAGCGTGCCGGACGCTATCGCGCCCAACTCTTGATTACAGCGGCACAGCGCAGCGCATTGCATGAATTTCTCGCACCCTGGTTGGTGTTACTGGAGGACGAGCCGGAAAGTAAGAAGGTACGCTGGTCCCTGGACGTGGACCCGGTAGATATGTATTAAAAAAATGGGATTGCGGCGCACGCCGCAATCCCATGCATGCACTGCATCACGCCGCAGCAAGGGTGATGGTGGTACTCTGCGTCGCACCCGCGTTGGTCAGCACATACGGCAAGGGAAAATTCTGCCGAAATTCTTCCGGCAACCCAAACAGGCTGCTCTTGAAGGAGTCGGGAGAGAACAACATGGGGATGACATTGTTGAACGGCGTGGCCTTGTCCGTCAGGCGCATAAAGCCGTCCCGCAATTCCAAATAGTCCAACTCAGTCAGCGCCTGGATCAAATCTTTGTACACCACACCAATGTCTACGCCGTATTTCTCTTGTATATGGCGTATATCGACACGCGTGAAGCGCAGTTGACTGACTACTTCTCGCGCCAATTCCAGCTCGGCAGTGAGCTCTTCCGATTCCATGATAGGGAGTACGCCGGCGTCGATGTTGGCGTAATAATTTTTGATGGATATGTGGTTCTGGTACAGCACGCGCGGCGCATAACCCGTGGACGACATGCCCAACGCCAGCAAAGGCAGATTTTCCCAGCGGCGTAGTTGATGTTTGTAGGAAGCGACCCCGGGCTTGAGAAATATATTCTGCAGTACCGGCTCGAAGCCCTGTTGCGCTAAATACGTGCGCGCATTACGGAAGATGGCCACTTTTTTATCGAACAAAGTATCCTGGCCGGGTTCGTAGCGCACCCTATCGGTATTGCAGCGCTGGCCGTCGAGTGAATATATCGACACACACGGCACACCTATGGAGATAAAGCGCGACAGCGTTTTAATCAGTGCGTCGTCGGATTCACCTTCGAAGCCGTACATGGTGTCGATGTTGACGTTGCCGATTTCACTCACGGCGTTCTCCAGTTCCTCCACCGCCGCTTCCACCGAGTAATTGCGGTTGAGGTCCGCCAGCAGCGCCGTGTCCAGGGTTTGGATACCGTAGCTCAGGCGATTGACCCCGAGCTGCTTCAGCAGCGCAACCTTCTCGCGCCCTAGGGTGCCCGGCGCGGATTCGATGGTGATTTCCGCGTCGGGGGTGAAGCGGAAATGCCGCCGGATACCGTCGAACAACATTTCCAACAAATGATTATCGAGAAAGGTGGGAGTGCCGCCGCCGAGGTACAGGGATTCGCACTCGCGATCACCGCATTGCTCCGCGTACAGCGCCATTTCACGTACCAAATAGCGCACGTAGGTTTCCATTTCATCCGCGCGCTTTCCGGGTATGACCGGGTAATAACAAAATTTACACAGAGAGGCACAGAACGGTGTGTGCATGTAAAGGCTGTACAAGCCCGGTACTGCGGACGGATGGCGAAAGAGCTTCTCGGCCTCGATGCTACCGCGGGCCTTTTGCGCTACCGGTGGCGGGAAAGTCCAGTCGAAGCAGGGAAAGTAATCGTTTTGTATTTGCAGCGCCGCGCTAATGCGAAACTTAAGCTGTTTCGGATCCATGGCTAACAACTGCGATGCAGGGGCGATAGTGATTTCAGGTGCGCGCGTGAGGCGGGATTTCTTGTTGAAGTTCACGTGATAGTGTTTCAAGTATGCTCTCCTAGTGGTTATCGGATTCCTTGCGTTAGGGGCGAGCCAGGCTGGCCACAACATGGGTGGAAAAAGTCGATTCGACTGGCTATGTTTATTCAAGCAATAAATAGAAAAGCGGTATTGGGTAGTTCCTTTTTATTTAACGTCGGTCAACGGCCGCGTGGGTGTGTTCCCTCTGCACCCAAGTATGGAACAGGAAGGTGGAATGGCAAGGCGCGCAAACAGATACATTGGGCCAACCGTCGGAAAAATTAGTGGTGCCCTACCCGGGCCAGGGAAAGGCAGCGTTTCGAGTACTGCCAGAAGAGTGAATTTATCCAAGTATATCGCAGGGCGAACGTCCCGCATCTCGTAACAACACCCTCCTGGTCACGGGATACCAGATAGGTATACAGTAATTAGCAACGAACATAAGGTAACCCTACTATGTCTACCCCCCTGCCCGACGACCCGTACTACCGTGCCTTTCGCGGAAGCTTTACCAGCCTGCTGCGTTGGGAACAGTTGGATGCTTTCTGGCACGAGGTACGTCGCAAGGCCGCCGCTGGCTGGTATGTGTATGCCGTGGGCGAACCGGTTCCACGCCAGGCCGTGGGCGCGGACGAGATAAAGCGTTTCGTCGATGAGATCGACGTCCTGCTGCGTAAAGAGCACGATGAGGATTATTGTGGCATCGTCTACACCGACAGTGAAACCGACCCGTCTTTTATAAAAATCTTCGACCCCAACAACCTCGGCGTCGCCTGTGGCTACAGCGACAACCCGCCCCTCCCCGGTTGGGTCATGAGCTTGCTCCCGCCCAAAGAATTAAAGGACAAACAAACCCTGGCGCAAAACCGCCGACGCTGGTGGCAGAAGGTGTGGGCGTAAGTGGGCGGTACCGGTACGCAAGGCGTTATAAAAGAAACGTAAAGCGGCAGGTGTTTTTAGTTTTTTGTTGGTCCTTTGCCCATTTTGTGGACTGTAAATGAGAATAATAACCCCATTGGGGATATACTTACCCCATGAAACAGCAAGACCTCCTACGTCTAACCATGCAGCAAACCCAGCAAACCCGCTCCCAGTTGGCGCTTGAGCTGGGGGTTTCCAAGCGGGCACTGGATAAATGGTTGTTGCCGGAAACCTCCGGTGATTTTCGCCATATGCCGGAAACAGCGCTGCGCCTGCTTGCCAGCCGTTTTGGCGCGCGCAAGTCTGCCGATCTCTCCTTGCCTTATGACTGGCCCAACCCGGCCATGGCCGACAACGCGCTCATCCTGGCGGTATTACGCCGCGCCCGGTTTACTGATGTGGTGCGGGTGTGCATGGAGTACGGTTTGCCCGTGGTTCAGGCCCAGTTGCCGCGCATGCTGGCAACCACGCCGGAGGCCGAACGGCCCATACTCGCGCGCATACTCGCGCGTATGTTACGGAGCATAGCCATTGCTTACTCTGAACGATCTGCGGCTTGAGCTGATTCCGCAAGCTACGCGCACAGCTCCTCTTCGTCTTGCGTGCCCAGGCGTCAGCTCTGGCAATGTCCGAATGTCGCTGCTTACCCGCACCGACCAGAAGTTCTTGTCCTTGCCCTTATCGAGTTTGTGGAACTGCATGCCCGGATTGACCGAGTTCATTTGCAGATCGAATGCGGTGGTCTTGATGGCCTTCTGTTCCTCGTCGGTGAGTTTGGCGAGGCTGTCGGTGAAGGTGTCGGCGATGCGGAAGTCCATCAGGCTCTCTCCCAAAGTCTGCGAATCGGAACAGCGAACAGCCGCTCTCCAAACGGCACGGTCGCTTCGCCGTCGTACAGCACTACACCCGCCGTAAAGCGTTTTCCGGAACTCTCCTTCAGCTTGCGCAATCCACGGAAGTCACCCGCCGTTACCGTGGCAGCGGCCTTGATCTCGACACCGGCCACGCGTTGCCCGCTGCTCTCCAGCACGATGTCCACCTCCACGCCGTCCTTGTCGCGGAAGTGATGGAAGGCGATCGGTTCTTCCTGCCAGCTCGCCTGACGCCGCAGTTCCTGGAAAACGAAGGTCTCCAGCAGTTGCCCCAGCAGGGCGCGATCAGCCCATAGCGCCGCGGCATCCACACCAAGCAAGGCACAGGCAAGTCCGGTATCGCCCAGATGCAACTTGGACGTCTTGATGAGACGACTCAGGCGGTTGCTGTGCCAGGGCGGCAACTCCTCCAGCAGAAACACGCGCGCCAGCAGCGTGACGTAATCCCGTATCGTCGGCCGACTCAACTGAAATGGCGATGCTAGATCGGCCACGTTGAGCAGGCGTGCCGTCTGTCCAGCCGCCAGTGTGAGCAGACGCGGCAGAACATCCAGTGCGCTGATGCGCGCCAGATCGCGCACGTCGCGCTGCACCAACGTTTCAATGTAGTCGCGGTACCAGGCCGCGCGCCGGCGTGGCGACGGCCGCACCAGCGCGGCGGGGTAGCCACCGGCGGCGATCCGTTCGGCCAGTTCCTTGCCTAGACGCACCTGCTGGCCCGCCTTGAATCCTTCCCCAAACAACGCATCGAGAAAATCGGGCGGCCTCCCTGCCAGTTCCGCCTGCGCGAGCGGATGCAAACGCAAGATTTCCATGCGCCCGGCCAGCGAGTCCGCCAACCGCGGCAGCAACAGCACGTTCGCCGAGCCGGTGAGAATGAACCGCCCGGGCCGCCGGTCGCGATCCACCACCGCCTTCAGCGTGGTGAACAATTCCGGAACCCGCTGCACCTCGTCCAGCACCGCCTTGTCCGGCAGATCGGCCAAAAAACCCACCGGATCGGTCTGGGCCGACGCCCGTAGCACATCGTCGTCGAAGCTGACATAGGCATAGCCCGCGGCATCGCCCACGGCACGCGCCAGCGTGGTTTTGCCGCACTGACGCGGGCCGTGCACCAGTACCACAGGCGTATCCGCCAGCGCCTCGGTCAGGCGAGGAAGCACAAAGCGGGGGTGAAAAGCGGAATCATTCATAGCGGCCAAGTGTAAATTATATGTCGGCTAATTGAAATGTTTCGTATCGGCCAAATGAAAGGGCATCGCCAAGCTGGTGCAAGAGAGCGTGTTTTCCAGTTTTTGTCTTATCGGTGACACTGCGCTTGCTTTGCAAGCGGGGCATCGCTGCAGCCTGGATGTGGATTTGGTGTGTTTTACCGACACCCTGGACAAAAATGGTCTCTTCCATACTATGCGCAAACTCGGTGCCGAACTGATTACCCCGCAGTCGGCCATTTCCGCAGCCAAGATCAACGGTGTTGATTTACTCGCCCGCGCGCAGGATTACGTGCTCCATGGCGCCAAGGTGCAATGCTTCAGCGATCCCGCCGGGCAGCGCTACGTCGCGGGCATACAGCCTGTGGAAGCTTGGACCTTTGGCCTGATGGATACGGCAAGCCTCTTCGCCATGAAAAGTGCTTTGCTACTCAAACGCTCAAAATCGCGCGATTATTTTGACCTGATGTGGTTCTGCCAGCACGGTAAAACCCTAGAAGATATTATCGCTGCGGCCCAAGCGGCGGACGACGCCCCGGATACGCCTATCCTGGTGGAACACAAACTACTGGGCCTGATGCCCCTCGATGCCGACGACCAGGGGCTGGACCCGGTGGGAGCGAACGTGGCGATTGCCGACATCCATGCTTTCTTTGAGAGCCAAGTGCAGGCGCGGGAGGTGCGAGAAGCACGGAGGATGCTTGAGCAGCGGGGCGAGTAATTCACCCGAATGATTTTATAGATTGTGCCGTTGACGAAACTCCGCGGGAGTCTCGATCTGGAAGCGCGCTTGCTCGGCTAGGGCCAGAAGGGCACGATCACCCGTAATGAGGGTGTTGGCCTTACCTGCTTGTGCAAGGATCAGAAATTTCTGGTCGTGTGGATCGCGGCATAGTGGTAGGCGGATAGCTTTAGCGCTCGCGGTGTTGACAGTTTCGGCGCATGGAAGATAGCTGCCGAGCAGGATCTGAATTTCATCCTGCGTCAGGCGAAATTTTGGGTAGGCGAGGACGCGCACAGTTCCTCTTCGTCTTGCGTGCCCAGGCGACCGCTTTGGTAATGTCGGCCGCGGTAAACTTGAGACGTGCGAGTTTCGCGCGCACCTGCGCATTGCGATCGGCTTTCAACGCCTTGGGGATGATGCTGTTGTCCTCCGTGCGCACGTCGAAATACACCACGCGCGGAAACTGTTCGGCGATTTTCCGCGGTAATGTGATCTGATTCTTGACAGTCTTTTTGGCAGGCATGTGGATAGCCTTTTTAGCAAGGAAGTTAAGAAAATATTACGCTGCAGAGCGTGCACAATCCACCTATGCGGGGTGGCCGGGAAGAGTGTAGATGCCCCCCTCCCCATGGGGCCCAGTGTCCCGCTGATAGCGCATGTTGAAGAAACCCCTCATCGAGACGAACCCCTACCTGCGCGACCCCGAGAAATATCGGAAGGCGCTCATTGCCAATGTCTCCAGCTCAACGGCGGTCGAGACCGGCGCTTCGGTCGAATCCGTGGCGCGTATGCTGACCAAGGGCAAAAAACCGGTCAGATCAAGAAACCGCAAGGCTCCGCTCAATAATCTCCGCGAAAATCGCTCCCATATCAAAGGCACTTTGTTGCCGTCGATAGGAGGCTCATTAAGCATGGCGGGGTTGCCAGAGAAGCAAAAGCCTACACGTCCAGCCCTGCACCGTGTACCCGCAGCCACTCCTTTCGCTCGCCGTAGGTCGGCATTACTTTATCCAACTCATTCCAGAAAGCATCGGTATGATCAAGATAATGAAAGTGGCAAAGCTCATGCACCACAATGTAGTCAATAATGGTTTGCGGGGCCATCATGCATTTCCAGTGAAAGGCCAGATCGCCATTCGGTGAGCACGAGGCCCAGCGATTGCCGAGTTCGCGAACGTTGAGGCTGTGTGGAGCTACCCCAACCTTGGGCGCAAAGTAGTCCACGCGCTGGCGGATGCGCTCGGCGCCTCGTGCGATGTAGTAGTCTCGGAAGGCAGCTTTGGCTGCCTCGATTTCGCCCTGGTCCACCAAGTTACGCCGCAGACAGAATCGGCCGTTCTTTAGCAACAGCGGCTCTTCCTGGTCGGCGGCCAGAAGCAGACGGTAGGACCGCCCCAGGTAGAGAAAACCTTCGCCGTTCCTATATTCGCGCAGTACCCGAGTGGCGTTAAGGTCGCGCCACTCGGCGAGGTTCTTGTAAATCCAGTAACGCTTGGCCTCTACCAGGTCTTCGATCCGTTCATCGGGAATCGTCTCGGGTGCGCGGACCAGCACGCGACCATCGCGCTCGATGACGATATCCGCGGTGGCGCGACGGCTGCGCACGATCTCGAAGGCAATGTCCTTGTCGCGGGCAGTTTTCACTTCGTCAACTCCTGGTGGCGTTTCTCGGCCAGTTTCACAATTTCCACCGCAATTCGTTCGTGCTTCAGGTTTAGCTGTGGAATGTTGGCAAGAAGAATCTCCGTATCAATGTTGCCCCGCAATTTCTTTACCTCGATGGGCTTTTTCCAAAAGTCGATGATGTCGATGGTGTCCTGTAAGGTCTCCACGAGACGCGCCATGAGTTTTTTCAAGGGCGCACGTGACTCGGGTGGCACATCACCACTGTCGAATGCCAGTTGTACCACGTAGTCGTAGAAGGTTGCTGCCTCTTTGCTCAGTCCTTCGATAATATCCGTGCGGCCTTCCAGCGCCTCGTTCCGGAGCTGCTCGTAGCCCTCTGCCAACGTCTGCCAGTTGTTCTGGTGCTCCTGGATCAGTTTCTCCAGCTTCTCGCTCAGGTGCTTGTAGAAAGCCGGGTCTTCGTCGAAATGTACCGTGCAGTGCTTGCGGATGGCGTGTTCCATCTCGCTGGCCTTGGCCTTCGGGTCGCCCTGGGCGTGCTTCTGTACGTTACTGATGAAGTCATCGGCCAGCAGTTCGATGGGCGGAATCTTGGGGTTAATCCCCAGGTCAATCAAATGCTCGTTGATCAGCGCCTTCACTTTTTCGCCCGCATCTGTGATATCGAGGGAATCGTCCTTGTAGCGCTCCTTGACCATGCGCAGCAGGTAGCCGAAACGTCGGGCCGGGCCTCTATACGGGTGCCCGGCCTGGTTGGGCAGAATCAGGTTCAGGCTCTGGAGGAACTTCTTCAGATACACCTCGAAGTCCGCCCGGTGCTTGATGTCCTGCATCGCCCCCACCGCCGCGTGCACCACCGCCACCTCGACGTCCGGGGTGGCCAGCTTGTCCTTCACAAATGCTTCGATCTCGCCCACTCCGGTGGCGCGAAAGTGCTGTAACAGCCGTTGATAACGCTCTTCCAGGATTGGCAGCTCGGTAAGCAGGTTCTTCAAACCCTGCTGGATGTCCTGAGCATCTTCCTGCGCATAAATCGCCAGGGCCTGGGTCAGGTGGTTCGCCAAACCGATGTAGTCCACGATGAAGCCGCGATGCTTATTCTTCGTTACTCGGTTCACCCGCGCAATGGCTTGCAACAGATTGTGTTCTTTCAGCCGCTTGTCTATGTACATCACTTGCTCCACTGGTGCGTCAAAGCCCGTGAGCAGCATGTCGCACACGATCAGGAAGGCGATGCCGGTGAGGTCCATGTCCGGATCGTCGAAATTGAATGGCTTGCAGAAGTTCTCCATGGCATTCCAGCGTTTGGCTTCCTTGCGAGCTTCGGTGATGACTGCCAACTCGTTGGTGGCGTCGGCGGAAACGATCACTACCGCCTTCAAGAAAACAATGCGACGGATCAGATCGGCGTCGGGCTTGGGCTTGAGCTTCTCTCGATCCAGCCGCGCGGCCAGGGCCTCCCGAATCGCCTTCTGGTAGCGGATCGCCGCCAGCTTGGAGTGACACACCACCTGCGCCTTGAAGCCATCGGGCAGGATGTTGTCGATGTAATGCTCCACCAGATCGCGGGCAATAGCCGCAATGCGTTTTTCGGC
>JANOTM010000299.1:0-7008 GCA_031416355.1 Gammaproteobacteria bacterium | reverse complement strand
CTAAGGTAAACTTTTCCTGTGGGACACCGTTGTTGGTTTGGGCGTGCTGGGTCAATGTCGCTTTGCCGTTGTTATCGTAACCATAGGTCGAAAAGCGCGTTGTCGTGCCAACATTGTCGGTAAATGAGATACCGGTCAAGTGGTGGGGGAATGCAACGCTCTCGTAGTGATATATCTTGGCAGTTGCATCAGGATAGTCCGCGCGCGTGAGATTACCACGGGTATCGTATCTGTAGTTAATCACTCTGCCGGTTGGGTCGGTGACGCTGCTCATGTGATTGGCCGCGTCATAACCGAAAGTGAGGGTGTGGCCATAGGGGCCGGTCATCGTGGCTAGTCGGCCGACTGTGTCATACCCATAGGCGGTGACTCGTCCCGTGGGGTCGGTGTCGGATAGAATCTGGCCTGTCAAAGTGTAACGCTCACGCGCACCGCTGATGGCGGTAACGGTAAAGCCCGTGGTGTCTTGCGCGAGGGTAATCTTGGCGTCGAAATGGGCTTGCCATAAGCCCTCTACATTTTTGTTAAAGGGTTCGCCACGGCCGGTGGATTGGCGCACTAGTAAAAGATCCGGGTTAATAATCTCTATGCGCTTCAGTGGGACAGCGGTCCAACCGTACCCTAGGCCTGCGTTGTTACTCACCAGCAAGCTGTTGTAATGGCGCTGCAAAACCAACCCGCTGTTGGTCGAGGTATAATCCGTCTCTGCCTGATATTTGTTGCCTGTGGCGGCGTTGCAGGGGTTGCCAGCACTCGAATCGGGAGAAGAACATCCGAGATTTTTATCGGCGATGTTGGAGTAACATTGCTGTTGTTCGTATTCAGATGCGTACCCAGAGAAACTTAACCGATTAACAAAGATGCCTGTCTCTTCACGAGGAATGATGGTTCCATTGGAATCGAACCGTGCCATAGTGCGTGACACCTGGACAGGTATACGGTTCGGATGGATACTCGGGAAATAGCCAATTACACCTTCGCTCGTTACTCGCCAGTCCTGATTAGGACTGCTCTGTACAAGGCGTGTCCATACATCTAGGGCGGCTGTAGCTGAAGGATAGACTGTCCCAGCGTAGTACCAACAATTCGTATATGGGTAGATATTTCCGGCGGCAAGGGCCTGCGGGGACGCCATTAATGCGGTGATGATGGCGACAGGCCACGCTAATATGCCCCAATAAAAAATCCTACGGAAATAACCTGACATAACCTCCTCCCTTGTATTCTTGGCACCCCAGCGGGCTAGCGATCATTGCCGGGTTCTTTAGTTTGGTTGTTCCTGACTGATCGTCCAACAGAATCCTATGTCTAGCTGAGTTCGGAGGTCAAGTGAAATTTGAATTTAGGGACTGCGAGATTTGAGCCGGAGGAACAATCGGGATGGATTGGGATTTTGCAACACTGAGAATGGTGCTAAATAAACAAAATATGGTGCAATAGAGGCTGAGGCTGCCATGACACTCCTTGTATTAAAGGTCGCCAGAATAGAATGGCTATCATGCCAATAAAAGCGGGCATTCGGGCATTTGGAATCGGCCTAACGGCCGATGTTTTTTCAATCCTGGATTCCGGCCTTACGCCGGAATGACGACGTGATCAACGGCTCCGTCTGTAAGGTAGCGCCTAGGATGGGCTGGATAAAAACTCATGGGTGCTATCTTCATCCCAGCAACTTGGTGTACTTTTGTATTACTCGCCCCACCCCCTTAAATGCGGGCACTACCCGTCATTTCTCACGTGTATCCTCCCTAGGCTATGGGTCAAAAAGCCTGCTACGGCGCCATTTTTCAGTTCTGCGCGCACTGGCATGGTTTTTGTAAGGTAAGAGATGGGTAATGACGATACATGACAATATAAGAACACTATGGCCAGCGGGCACTACCAAGATTATGACCTTTTCGCGGACAAGGAGACCAGGGAGCAGGCAGAGATCCAACGCCGGGAGCTGGCTGACCGCGTGCAGGATTATCTCACCCAAAAAGGAAAAGACCAGCCGCCAACGGTGATTATCACCCAGTTAGCACGCAGCTATACCATTGCCTTTCATCTCGCCGCGGGCGGCAACGGTATGGTACTCATTTGGTCAGCCCGTAATCTGGCGCTGACGTTTCAAACGCCGGCCAGCGATCTGTCGCCGGAAACCTATGTATTCCATGCCCTAGACGATCTTTTGAAGAGCCTGGACCGGATTTTCCCGCCGGATGCCGAATAAAGTGGGTGCACCCGCACCAGGGCATTATCCAGCGCCGCGGCGCCTGAGCTTATACGCCGTCATGTCTTGCACAAATTCACTATAAGGAATGGTGGCGTAATCGCCGTAGCGGTGTTGTGCACGTTCCATCAGGTCGTTGATATTCGCTACGGTCTGGCCCACGGCCGGGGCATTATCCATAACCCGTTGCAGGCCTAATAGACCACCGTGCTGGATCTTGACCAAGACACTGTGAGGCATACTGAGAAGGTCGTCTTCCACACCGAACGCCGGCAAGGCGACCTGCTTCATGTGCTGAAACAGATCGCTACAGCGCGCATGCGCCGTGGCCGAAGCGCACGCCACTTCCGATCCGCCGCGACGCACCACAGCCGTGGCCAGCACACAGGCGAACTGCGTGCTGACCAAGGTATCGCTGTAGGGACATTTGTATTCCATCACCCTAGCTCTGCAAAAATAAGTTTTACTCTTTGCAGGTAGAAAGAAACTTCGCCGAAGGCCCTTTGCAAGGATTGGCGGAAAATTTGACCGGGGATTCCCCGGCAGCGGACGCTGCCGGCGCCTTGGCGGCAGGGGCCGGTTCTACACGCGGTTCTGCTTCTGCGGCCCTGGCCGCAGGCACGCCTGCGTCTGCATAGGATTTGGTGTCAGCCTGCGATTTGGCTTCCGCCTGGGATTTACGCATCTGCACATTGGCGGCCTCAAGGGCCGCTGCGCGTTCGCGATCGCGGGCGGCGATGGCTTCCAGTTCTGCGGTACGCGCCCTTTCCTGCGCCTTGAGCGCTTCAAGAGTGGCGGCCTTCTCCCGTACCCGTGCCTGAGCCGCGCTTAGCGCCGCCGCATTCGCCTGTTCGCGTGCCTCGGCCGCGACCAGCGCCGCATCGCGCTCGCGCTCCATGGCCTTGGTCTGGGCAATGGCGGCGTCGCGCTCGCGTTGCAATGCCTCCAGCATGGGTTGCTTAGCAGGGGCAACGCTTTCCGGCGACACCGACGCTGCCGGATCCGGGACACCCGCGGGCGGTGGCATAATCACCGACATCGGCGCTTGCAGTGTCGGCAGGCTGACGCCGGACTTAAAGTAGACCAGTGAAAAAACCACGACAGCGGCAAGTAATCCTGTGGAAAAACCTACGGATCCCGCCACGACCCATTTGCTGCCGTTACGGCCTGGCTGATTTCTGGAAGTAGGGTTTGCGTCGGGCATAACTTGTCTCCTATTCATCGCGGAGACCGATTCGGAATTGGATACATACATAGCACTCCGGTGCGCGGGTGTTATGGCATCCACGGGCGCGGCGCCAGCACCCTCGGCGGATACGGCGGGGCCTGGCTCTTGACCGGAATCGGGCTTAGAGGTTTTGATTGCCTCGGGAGGTGGAGGACTTACCCGGGTGCGGGTAACATGGCGACTCCCTGGTCCCGGATTCGCCCCAGTGGCGCGCGGCCAGGCATCCAGGTGTATAAGCTTACTGATCACGCCCGCGCGTGCCGGTCCACCGGCGGCCAGCTGTATCGCTGCTGGGATGGATTCCTCTATTTCTACCTCTACATCGATATCTATGTGGTTATGATTTTCTTGCCCCGCAGCCTCGGTAATATCCTTAGCACCGGCTTGGGATGCTGCACCACCCTGCTCGTGTACTTTATGCGCGCTAACAGTGGGCTCCACAGACTTAGGTTGCGACATCGTCTGCCCCGGGGAGGCAGAGACGCTAGTAACTGCTCCAGCGTTTGCCTCGAGAGGCCTGGCGCCAGTACTTCCGCCATCCCTGGCGGCCGCGTGTTTCAATATCGGTTCTATCGGTGCTGCCGTATTTACCGCGGATTGCGCAGGCATGGCCGCCGACACGTCCATTTGCAATCCCGCTATGCGCGGCAATAGGCCGTTGGCCTGGCGCTCACGCACCACGTCCTCCACCAACCGCGCGGGCAAGCGGGTAACACCTTCGGCATAGCCATACACCAGCACACTTTCACACAAGAGATTGATAAGCCGCGGGGTGCCGCCACTGTAGCGATAGACCGCATCGGTGGCGTCTTTTGTAAACATCTCCGGATCCCCACCCGCCACCTTAAGTCGATGACGGATATAATTGTGGGCCTCTTCTTGATTTAACGGTTCTAGGTGGTAATCGACCGCAATACGCTGGGCGAATTGCTCGAGCTCGGGGCGGCGCAGCTTGTCGCGCAAACCGGGCTGCCCCACGAGTATAATCTGCAACACCTGGTCCTTGTCGGTGTTGATATTGGAAAGCATGCGCAGCTCTTCCAAAGTTTCCACGGACATATTCTGGGCTTCGTCCACGATCAATATCGTATTGCGATTCTTGGCGTACTGTTCGATAAGGTAATTGACAAAGGTCTGGTAAAGCTGAGGCTGACTGTCGGTGTGATAATTAAGATTGAACGCCATGAGTATCCAGCGCAGCAACTCGCCGAACGACTGGTGGGTATTGGTAATAAGTCCGACGGAAACATGATCGCCAAATTGGTTGAGCAAGTGCCGGATTAAGGTGGTCTTGCCGGCCCCGGTCGCGCCGCTGATGACGCAGAAACCGGCCTGATTAAGGAAGCTGTATTCCAACAAGGACAAGGCCATCTGGTGCTTGTCGCTTAAATAGAGATAGGCCGGATCAGGGAGTAATGAAAACGGTTTTTCCCTGAGTCCGTAGAATGACTCGTACATAGACAGCGCTCCTCGGCAGTCAGTCGACCTACAAGGTTGGATGAGGTTTCATTTCCGGCGAAATCCACGAACAGCTTACAACCTTTGCCGGCCTTGTATCCCTTACCCTTCTTGAGATCAAGCGTGCTTACTTATAGTAATTAATAAGATCTTTTAATAATTTAGTAATATAAGGTTCATTCTCGTATTCGCACAGAAAAAAGGCAAGCCCAGCATGGGTTATTCCCCCAATCCATACTCAGGAAGTATATTCGAAACGGCTAATATTCTGGTAAGCTCGTTAATTAACATAGGTTTAGGTTATATAGTAGATCGTCACACCAATACGGCGCCTCCCTGTTGCCCATAGTTTTGCATGCAAATCCTGAGAAGATCGCGGAAATTCCGAGTTGCGCACGAACCCCACCGGCCTGATGATAGAACCATGCACACCCTTGAAGAACTGCAGTTCCACAATACGTACCGACGCCTTCCGGACACCTTTTATACTCCCGTGGCACCCACGCCCCTGGCGGATCCCTACTTGATCAGCGTCAATCCTGACGCCGTGGCGCTCATCGGCTTGGATCCCGAACAAATGCAGCGCCCAGAGTTTGTCGATTACTTCTCGGGCAAGCGCGCCCTGCCCGGGTCCGAACCCCTGGCCATGTGTTACTCCGGGCATCAATTCGGCCACTATGTGCCGCGCTTAGGCGATGGGCGCGCCATCTTGTTGGGCGAAGTGTGGGGCGCGCGCACCGACAAGTGGGATCTGCATCTCAAGGGCGCGGGCCTTACGCCCTACTCGCGCCAAGGTGACGGACGTGCAGTACTGCGCTCGACCATACGCGAGTATCTGTGTGGCGAGGCTATGCACGGCCTGGGCATACCCACCAGCCGTGGCCTGTGCATCATAGGCAGCGACGAAGAGGTACACCGGGAAAAGATCGAGACCGGCGCCATGCTCGTGCGCCTGGCGCCCAGTCATGTGCGCTTTGGGACCTTTGAGTATTTTTATTACACCCACCAGTTCGACCATTTGCGCATCCTGGCCGAGTATGTGATCGCCCAACACTATCCATGGCTAGCAGACGCACCCGAGCCTGCTCTGGCATTGCTTAAGGAGGTAGTAACACGCACGGCCCAGCTGATCGCCCAATGGCAGGTGGTAGGGTTTGCCCACGGCGTCATGAACACCGACAACATGTCCATGCTGGGCATCACCCTCGATTATGGGCCGTTTGGATTTCTCGAGCGCTACGAGCCGGGTTTTGTGTGCAACCATTCGGACCATCACGGCCGTTATGCCTTTGATCGGCAACCCGACATCGGCCTGTTTAATCTCTCGTGTCTGGCGCAGGCGATGTTGCCGCTTCTATCCGACGTCCCGGAAGAAGCGGTGGCCCAGGCCCAGGCGGTGCTCGCACTCTATCAGCCGGCCTTGGTAGAGCATTATGCCCAAGGCATGCGCGCCAAGCTTGGGCTGCAACAAACCCTGGCCGAAGACCGCAAACTGGTGGCCGACGTATTGGAGATACTTGCCATCAATCAAGTAGATTACACGCGCTTCTTCCGTGCCCTGGCCGGGTTCACGCCTTCCAGCATGGACGGAAATGCCGCGCTGCGCGACATGTTCCGCGACCGCACCGCCTTCGACGCCTGGGCGGATCGCTATGCCCGCCGTTTGGACATGGAGCACAGCGACGCCACCGACCGCCGCCAGCGCATGAACCGCAGCAACCCCAAGTACATCTTGCGCAACTACCTGGCGGAAGCGGCGATACGTCGTGCCCAGGAGGAGCGCGACTATTCCGAGATCGAGCGGTTGCGGCAATTGCTGAGCAAGCCCTACGAGGAACAACCGGACAGGGAGCACTATGCCGCTGAACCGCCCGATTGGGCCCGGCACATCGAGGTCAGCTGTTCGTCCTAATTGATTCCGTATAGGACTATACTGTGGTGCTTTTTCTATTTTTTTGTTAGAGACTCTCTATTGAGAATTACCTAAATACTTGACACACAGTGACAGTAACCATTACCGCCCCACCCTCACCCCGGCCCTCTCCCGCCCCGGCGGGAGAGGGAGACCATCCCCTCGCCCCGCTTGCGGGGAGAGGGCTAGGGTGAGGGG
>JANOTM010000298.1:0-5609 GCA_031416355.1 Gammaproteobacteria bacterium | reverse complement strand
CGAACAGTTACGACACGCAGCCACCGACTGGCAGCGCTGGCATATTTATTTCGGCGATGAGCGCTGCGTCGCGCTGGATCATCCCGACCGTAACAGCCGCATGGCCGAGCATGCCTGGTTGCGGCATGTGCCCATTCCGGCCACGCAGATCCACATGATCGCCGCTGAAAAAGGCCCGGTAGTGGGTGCGCAGGAATACGCGCAGCTGTTGAGTAGCGTCGGCCCATTCGATCTGGTGCTCTTAGGACTAGGCGAAGACGGCCACACCGCCAGCCTGTTCCCCGGCCACGACTGGGGCACGACCGCCGCTGCACCGGCGGCGCTGCCGGTGCAGCGGTCTCCCAAGCCACCGCCAGAACGCGTCTCCCTCAGCGCCTGGCGCTTGGCGCTGGCACACCAAGTCATATTTCTTGTGGCCGGTGACAATAAACGTTCCGCCGTGGATGACTGGCGCGCGGGGAAAACACTGCCGGCGGCGGCCATACGCCCGGCCGCCGGTGCAGATATCCTGGTGACGCGAAATTGTTACACTTGAGAACCTCGCGCCGGAATCGTATAAAATAGACGCATGGAAAAGATCCGCTTGTCGAAACTCATGTCGGCCCAAGGTCTGTGCTCGCGCCGCGAGGCCGACACCTATATCGAACGCGGCTGGGTATACGTGGACGGCGAGCGCATCACCGAACTCGGTACGCGGATTTTACCCAATCAAAAAATCACCCTCGATCGTCACGCCCAAGCGAAACAACAACAACGCGTGACCATACTTTTGCACAAGCCCGTGGGTTTCGTCTCCGGCCAGCCGGAAAAAGGCTATAAGGCCGCCGTGGCCCTCATCACGCGTGAGAATCAATTCCAAGAAGAGCGTACACCGCCCTTCAACCCCGCGCATTTGCGCGAACTCGCCCCCGCCGGCCGCCTCGATATCGACTCCACCGGCCTCCTGGTGCTCACCCAGGATGGACGCATCGCCAAACAACTCATAGGCGAAAACTCCGATGTAGAAAAGGAATACCTGGTGCGGATCGAAGGCGAATTGAGCGACGACGGCTTCCGCTTACTCAATCGCGGCCTGTCCCTGGACGGCGCCGTCCTAAAGCCGGCAAAAGTCGTTTGGCAAAACCACGACCAGTTGCGCTTTGTCCTGAAAGAAGGCAAGAAACGCCAGATACGCCGCATGTGCGAACTGGTGGGGCTCAAGGTCACCGGGCTCAAACGCGTGCGCACCGGGCAAGTGATGCTGGGCGCCCTGCCCATGGGACAGTGGCGCTATTTGCGCGCGGACGAGCAGTTCTAAATATAGCGACATATATAACACCTGGGTTTGTAGGGTGGGCATCGCCCACCATGCGTGGCGACCGCTGGCGCACGCTGGTGGGCGATTCACTGGAAACTGCTCCTGCGTTTCCAGTACTTCCGCCATCCCGGCGCCTGTTCCCGACAGCGCTCTACCTCGCCCATCCATGGGCTCGCATGGCGGTCGCCCACTCTACATCTACTGCTGCCACGGCCAGGCAGCATTATTTATAGCGCTATTAAGACAGAGTCACGCGCACACCGCCTTTTAAACCCGGATGCGTTATCATGGCTAACTAAAAAATACGCCGAGGCCTGCCGCGTTGTACAAGCTCATACGCCCGCTGCTGTTCGCCCTCGATCCGGAAACCGCCCATGATGTTACCCTGGGCTTGATGCACGCTGCGTATCAACTGCCCGGCGTCCCCGCCCTCGCCCATGCCTGCTGTGCCCAGTCTGCGCCGGCGTTGCCGACGCGCATCATGGGGTTGGATTTTCCCAATCCGGTAGGCCTCGCCGCCGGCCTGGATAAAAACGCGCGCGTCGTGCGCCCATTGTTCGACATGGGCTTCGGCTGGATCGAACTCGGCACCGTTACCCCGCGGCCACAGCCGGGCAATGCGAAAAAAAGAATGTTCCGTTTGCCGCGACACGCGGCCATCATTAACCGCATGGGCTTCAACAGCGCCGGCCTGGAAGTGTTTCTGGCGAATCTTGCACGTCAACCCCGCTGCGGCATACTCGGCATTAACATCGGCAAGAACCGCGATACACCCGCGGAGCGCGCGGTGGACGACTACCTACCGGCCCTGCGCGCGGTGTACCCGCATGCGGATTACGTCGCCATTAATATTTCCTCCCCAAATACGCCGGGCCTGCGCGATCTGCAAGACGCGGCACCGCTATCGGCCCTGCTTGGCGCCTTAAAAAACGAACAAACGCAACTGGCGCAAAAACATCAACGCTATGTCCCCCTGGCCTTGAAGATCGCCCCCGATCTTAAGGACAGCGACATCGACGCCATCGCCCAAGCCGTGCTGGCCCACCGGTTCGATGCAGTCATCGCCACTAACACCACCCTCACCCGACCTGGGTTAGAGGCGGAACCCCTGGCGGCGGAAACCGGGGGCCTCAGTGGCCGGCCCCTCAAGGCGCTCGCTACCCACGTGATCCGGCGTCTCTATCTAACCCTGGGTGGGCGCATACCTATTATCGGCGTCGGGGGCATCGGCTCTGCGGATGACGCCTGGGAAAAACTGGTGGCGGGGGCCGATCTGGTGCAGATATATTCCGCCCTTATCTATCAAGGGCCGGGTCTTATTCCGCAGCTGATCCGCGGGCTGGAACAGAAAGTGCGCCTACATGGCAACGATTGCCTTGCCAGCGCCGTGGCCAAGGCGCGCGCAAGATGATCTATGCCTGTTCCGGAAAATTTCACTCTATGCCATTGTGTATATTCCCTGAATGGTCTAAACCCTGATAGTCAACCTTGACCTGCCCATGCCCACCCTCGCCGACCACGAAAAAATTATTATTGAAGGCATCACTCAGGATGGCCGGATCTTCCGCCCCAGTGACTGGGTCGAACGCCTGTGCGATAGCTTTATGTCCTACGGCCCCGACCGGCGCTCGCGCCGCGCAGGTTATCGCGGCCCGGAACGGCGAGCGTGCAGCATCCAATTCCTATGGCCGCAAATGATAGACGGCACCAAATGCCTGGTGATCGACCTGCGACTACAGGAAGCCAACCCCGTGGCCTACGGCTTTGTCATGGATTTCGTACACAATAACCACCTGCGCACCCGCCACTGTCAACCCAACGAATGCATACCTCCAAAAAAACCCGAAAAACCCGGGTCAGAAAAACCCGGGTCAGATCCCAGTTTTTCCTAATATTAGCAAAAACTGGGATCTGACCCGGGTTTTTCGGAGAATAGAAATGCGAAAAATGATTGCGGGTATTGTGTTGGCAGTGGTCTGCGGCGCCAGCGATATCGCCGTTGCAGATAAGCCCCCGGGCTCGGCGTATCTGGATGGCGGTTCAAGCAAAATCGGTGTCATTCTGTGCCATGGCCGAGGAAAGCATGCAACATGGAAAGTTGTTGACCCGCTGAGAAAAGGCGTACACGAACGACTTGGGTATCATACGCTGTCGCTGCAAATGCCTACCGGAAAGAAAAACTGGAAGGACTACGCGGACGACTTTCCGCGCGCATACAAAGAAATTGAGGCTGGCATCGCCTTTCTGCGAGACGAAAAGAAGGTCGAGAAAATCTATCTCATGGGGCACAGCATGGGTATCCGTATGGCCACATCATTTCTTGCAAATCATCCGCGCTCACCTATCAGTGGCTTAATTGGCATCGGCATCCCGAACGGCGGCGGAGAGCCGCTAGACAGCAACGCCAACTTGCGCCGCATTGCGCTTCCGGTGTTGGATATTTACGGCGACGGGGGTGACGGAAAAGACCTAAGTTATGCCAAGGCAAGATCCGATATGATTTCGGATCGCTACAAGCAAGTATTAATTGCCGGGGCAAACCATACTTTCGATGGTGATGAGGAAGCAATGGTAAAGGCGGTCATAGATTGGTTAAGCGTAAAATAGGCGCTTGAAACCGGGACTGCAGAATCGGATCTGGGCTTTATACGGACCAATGAACAAGGCGCAGCCATATTATCCTTCGCATCCCAATTTTATCAATATTAATGTCGGGGCATTGCCGTATTTCGGTACGTAATTTTCCTCGTTTTGGTAATTTGCAGACAATAGTATGGCACGAATTGGCGAATCGACGCGTATTTTCACACGCTCGATCATGCTGGCGCGACTTATGCATGCAATCCGGGAGATATTCGTGTTTCGTTACAAGGGCAAACCACCCGAAAGGATGGGACGCAAAGCCACCTGCCTGGGGTCGCAAGACGACGGTAGAGGGGTCGCAGAAGGAACATTGGTTTTACGCAAGGACCGGTGTCGGGCACAGGGTTACACCCCGCCCGGCGAATTTTTCTGCCGCCCCGTTTCTCTATCGCTCTTAATCCTGTGCTTGCGCAGTCGCCCGACTGACGCTACACGAAGCAACCATCAATACTGAGTTGGGGTAATTCCATGCGCAGGCTCCAAATTGTTGCAGAAATAGGTCAGATGTACGCAGATCCTTATACCCGCGCCGTCACGCGCCCGCAGCTGCACGCCATAGGCATGACCTGGCTGAATCTCTTTACCACCGTTATAGCATTCATTGCCTGCGCATTGCCGGTTGTAATTACGATGCTCTGGCCCGAAACTACAGCGGCGGCGTTAATGAAGACGCCGCTGTTTCTCGTCGCCGTTGAATATAGGAATTGGATATTTGGGATATCCGGATTGTTGCTCATGCTTGCAGCTATGGCCGTGTGGCGCGCTCGCTGCCCGTACGCACTTGATCTGGAAATTACACACCAGTGCCGAAAGATACGGCTACTCAACCGGTTGGTACTAAGGGCTTCGGCCGGGCTCTGGCTCGCCGGCATTTTAGGTGCCTATATTGTAGTGCCGGCTCGTATGGCGCTTGGTTGGTGAACTTGCTGGAACCAGCCCGATGTGAGATGGCTTTTCGTCAAAATCATGTTGGCCAATGTGGCCGCACAAGCACGCGATAAAAGACTTCAACGCCGGCTTCATATAACGGTCGTTTAAAAACATAACGTAGATATCCCCGTTACCACCTTCATGAAGTGAAGGTTGCCAATCGCTCAGGGTGCTCACCAAGGTACCGCGCTGTATATCCTCGGCAATCATCCAATCTCCCAGCATAGTCACGCCTATTCCCTGCCTGGCCGCTTCTAACAGCGGCGTTCCTCCTACCGAGACGACGTTACCGCTAACTTGTACTTTTTGATAGTCGTTATCCTTATTGAAGTGCCACCAAGTGAGTTGACGGGCATGATTCAATACCAGGCAATTATGGTTGCGCAGCACCTGTGGATCGCCTGGCTCGCCGTACTCCGCAAAATATTCGGGACTGGCGCAAAGACGCATATGATTGGTCATGAGCTTTCTAGCCTTGGGACGGGAATCTTCCGGTCGACCGATACGGATCGCCAGACCGAGGCATTATTAACCTGGCAAGCACTGACTGGATCAGAACCCGCCTGGGGAAAACCTCGGAGCCATATCCTCTTGGAGTTGCCTTAAGCATTCATTCGCCGCCGCATCAGCTTGGGTAGGGTGGGTTAGGTGCGGATTTTACGCCGTAACCCACCATGGCACCGCCCTGTCCTGTAGTAGTTTTCACCATTGCCATGGCTTATAGTAGTAGCTGCATGAT
>JANOTM010000297.1:0-2755 GCA_031416355.1 Gammaproteobacteria bacterium | reverse complement strand
CCATCGGTTTCCTGACGCACCAGACCGAAGCCCGGCTCTTTCTTGGGACGATTCACAATGTACGACATGGTCACGCTCTCCACACCACGCACGGCGCTGAACGCGATGACGCGGATGTAGTGATTCGGGAACGTCTTCCGGCAATTGTTGATCTCCATCAAAATCCCGGCGGGATCTTTCAGGTCGAACATCGGGTTGCCGAACATTTCCCAATAGGTGTTGCGCGGGTGCGGATCGTCGGTGTACTCGACGCTCGACGCCCAGCCCTTGCTCAGGGCGTATTTGATTTGCGCGGTGATCTGCGCGTCGGTCAAGTCAGGCAGAAACGAAAACTGCCCTTGCGTGACGCGATTTCCAAGATTGGTCATCATAATCGCTTCTCCTAAAATAAATTAAACGCTGGCCGTGGGGGACGCGACAAAGTCGGGGCTGTCGGTGGAGGCGTAATTGAACGTCACGTCTTTCCACGTATCCAGACCGGCCTTGAGCGGGGCACACCATTTGGCGGCGTCTTGCAGGATCTTCGGGCCTTCGTTCCAAATGTCGCGGCCTTCGTTACGCGCCTGAACCATGACTTCCAGCGCGGTACGGTTGGCAATGGCGCCAGCCTGTATGCCATCCGGATGGCCGATGGTGCCACCGCCGAATTGCAGCACCACGTCGTCGCCGAGATACGTCAACAACTGGTGCATCTGACCGGCGTGTATACCACCAGAAGCAACTGGCATACACTTGTTCAACGAAGCCCAGTCCTGTTCGAAGAAGATGCCTTTTTCGAGTTGTATCGGGGTATGGGTGTCGAGCAGCGTGTCGTAGTAACCACGAATCATCATCGGGTCGCCTTCGAGCTTACCGACGACGGTGCCCGCGTGGATGTGATCCACACCGGCCATGCGCATCCACTTGCAAATGACGCGGAAGGCCATGCCGTGATTCTTCTGGCGCGAGTAGGTCGAGTTACCGGCGCGGTGCAGGTGCAAGATCATGTCGTGCTTGCGTGCCCAGATGGCCATGGTCTGAATGGCGCTGTAGCCGATCACGAGGTCGATCATGATGATGATCGACCCTAAGCTCTTGGCGAACTCGGCACGTTCAATCATTTCTTCCACGGTGCCGGCGGTCACGTTCATGTAGTGACCTTTGACCTCGCCGGTGGCGGCAGACGCCTTGTTCACGGCGTCCATGCAATACAGGAAGCGGTCACGCCAGTGCATGAAGGACTGTGAGTTGATGTTCTCGTCGTCTTTCATGAAGTCCAAGCCGCCTTTCAGGGCTTCGTACACCACGCGGCCATAGTTACGGCCAGACAGGCCGAGCTTCGGCTTGGTGGTGGCGCCCAGCAACGGACGACCAAACTTGTCCATGCGCTCGCGCTCGACGATCACGCCGGTGGCAGGGCCTTGGAACGTCTTCAGGTAAGCCACCGGGATACGCATGTCTTCCAGGCGCAAGGCCTTCACGGCCTTCATGCCGAACACGTTGCCGATGATGGACGCGGTCAAATTGGCGATCGAGTTACCCTCGAACAAATCGATGTCATAGGCGATATAGGCAAAGTACTGCGCTTCTGTTTTGGTGCCCGGGCCGGTGTTCGGCACTAGGTCAACACGGTAAGCCTTGGCGCGATACATTTCGCACGCGGTCAAACGGTCCGTCCATACCACCGTCCAGGTCGCGGTGGAGGATTCGCCGGCTACAGCGGCGGCGCATTCGTCGGCCTCCACACCCTCTTGCGGGGTCATGCGGAACATCGCGAGGACGTCGGTATCTTTAATCTTATAGTCAGGCTCCCAATAACCCATTTTCTTGTACGGGATAACGCCGGACTTATAGCGGTCCTTGCCCTCTTTCATGGTGGTGCTTTCTGTCTTGCCCATTATGACCTCCAGGTGATCGTGTGCGGGGTACGGTCTGTGTTGATGCCGTTACCCTAACTGCGGGTAACTATAAATAACAGTCAATTTTTTCTATTTTTATGATAGATTATTATCTATATATCATCTCTCTTTGCTCGTATATCTGGGAGGGGCAATCCATGCGCCACACCACTTTTCGCCAGCTCGAGGTCTTCGAGGCCATTGCCCGTTTAGGCAGTTTTACCCGCGCCGCCAAGGAGTTGCACCTGACCCAGCCCACGGTCTCCATGCAGATCAAAAAACTCACCGGCGCCGTGGGCCTGCCGCTGTTCGAGCAACTGGGTAAGCGCATACACCTAACCGAGGCCGGGCGCGAGGTCTATCAATATAGCCGCGCCATTTCCCACCAGCTGGAAGAAATGGCCAATGTCTTGGCCAACCTCAAAGGGCTGACCGGGGGCAAACTGCGTATTTCCGTCGCCTCCACCGCCAATTACTTCGTGCCCAATCTTTTGGCGGCGTTTTATCGCCGCCACCCGGATGTCACCGTCAGCCTCGATATCACCAATCGCGAGACCCTGTTGCGCCAGCTCAATGAGAATACCGTGGATCTGGTGGTCATGGGTCAACCGCCGGCAGAAACCGATCTGGAGGCCGGTGCCTTTATGGACAACCCGCTGGTGGTGGTGGCGCCGCCCAAACATCCCTTGGCCAAGGAGCGGCACATCCCCCTTGCGCGCCTCCAAAGCGAGGTGTTCCTGGTGCGCGAATCCGGGTCCGGCACGCGCATTGCCATGGAACGGTTTTTCAGTGAGCGTGACATCCGCCTGACCACCGGTATGGAAGTAGGCAGCAACGAGGCCATTAAACAAAGCGTGCAGGCCGGTTTGGGTCTGGGG
>JANOTM010000296.1:0-4045 GCA_031416355.1 Gammaproteobacteria bacterium | reverse complement strand
CGCCATTTCCTTAGGTGTGGCGGCGTCGCGTTGTTCTTTTTCTTCCAGTATACGGGCGAGGGCGGTGCGGAATTGATCTTTCTCGCGCGCCAGGCGCACGGCGATGGCGGCGTCGGTGCGCTCGGGAAATAGCGCGCCCTGGTAACACACGGGTGCGGGAATCGGGGAGTCATACACGGCGCGCAAAGCCGCCAACGTGGTATCGTCGGTGGCAGACGCTTGCCGCAGTGTGCATATAGGTTCGCGCCAGGCGTCTGGATAATCGGTGGTGTCCAGCTGTGCGCGCAGGTGTTGCAGGTCGCGGTATAGTCCCGGCAGGTCGCGCTCTATGCATGCGTCCAGGCGTATGGTCTCGAGTCCATGAAATAGGCTTACCGCCCGTTGCGGATCGGCAAACATCATCAGCGCCTGGGTCAAACCGGCGCGGAATGTGCCATAACGGGTTTGTGCCCACAAATGGGCGACCATGGCTTTATACAACACGAAATTCTGTTTGCGCTCGACGAAGCGCGCCAAGCGTTGCGGAAGAAATAGAGTGGTGGTGTCGGTGTAAATTTCCTTGCCACTTTCGATTTTTAGGGTGCGCCCAGACAAGCCGCGCACAAACAATTCCAACACGCCGGACACATCATCGAACGACAGACCACTGGCCTTTTCCTTGGCGGTCTCGGCAAAGTTTGTATAGTCGCGGAACACGGCGATGGCCGGATATAGGCCCATGCGATCGTAGACATCCATGGCGTGGATGATCCAGGATTCCATGTCCTCTAGTCGCATGAGCAACATGCCCGCCGGTGCCTGGGTAGCGAATTGAAATGCCATTTCTACGTTGGTGCGGGCGATAATGCCGACCCAGCGCAGCACGAAGTCCTGCTGCACGCGGTCGAACAGCGCCAGCGAATCGGCCAAGCCGTGGGCGGCGCAACGCTCGGACAGCGACGGATCGAGGGACACGTCGAGTTTTTCATCGAGCATGCCACTGAGCTGTTCTGCATCCAGGGGTTTGGAGGTCGGCCTGATGTCGGTCATGAATTTTTCATCGTCGTTAAGGATTCTTATAATCTCGACGCAGCATGCCATAGTCGTCGGTATCATAGTATTGATCGGCCTTGCGTATGTGTGCGGGCCTATGGCCTTCGCGCAGCATGCCGAGTTTTTCCAGCACGCGGCCGGACGCTGGATTGATGCTGGCGATGAAGGCGTGCATCTTACTAGGTCCAAGTGTATTAAGGGTATCTCTATAAATTGTGATTCCGTCATTCCCGCGAAAGCGGGAATCCAGCATGTTCAATGTGTTATAGATTCCCGCTTTCGCGGGAATGACGATTTTTAGAGGCGCCCTTGCAATGACAGGCACAAAGAGGGCCCCAACGGATTGCTTGGTTCGAAGTTCCGCGGACGATTAACCTGTCGGGCGGTGGCTGGCCAAAACGCCTATCAATAGCACCGACGCCGGTTTTCCCGTTTTGGGATGTAGCGGCTCCCGCACCTCGCGCAGTTCGAAGCCATGATCGGTGTACAGCCGCGCCCAGGTTTCCAGGGTGCGGAAATACCAGGGCGGCGCATCGGCGAAGTCGCCGCTAAAGCCGGCCCACGAACCTTCGCGCCAGCCATCCTGGTACCGATGTTCACCGCAACTGGCTACGGGATGTAGGGTCTGAACCAGCAACGACCCGTTTGGGTTGAGCAGGGCAGGCAGGGTCCGAAACAGGTCGGTCACCGATGCGTCTCCGAGGAGGGAGAAGTTGCAAACCGCCACGTCGAATTTTTCACGCAGTTTACCTGCGGCCAACTCCTCGTAAGAGATGACTTCAAACCGGCCGCCCCCGGTGACGCGCGCCTGCTCGATGAGCGCGGGGACGATATCGATTCCGAGAACCTCCATGTCGCGTGCGCTCAGCTCGCGCGCAAGCCAGCCTTCGCCGCATCCGATGTCAAGCAGGGTGCGTGCGGATCTGCTTGCGATGGCATCGACCATGGCCTGGTTGGTCACGAGGGTGCGGCTCTCGATTTGGCCTTGACGTATCGCGACGCTCCAGGGAACGGCATTGCGGTGCCAGGAGTCGATTATTTTTCTATCGTTCGAGGCAGGGATAGGCATGCATGTCTCCGCGATCAATTACGCAAATGGTTTCCAGCGTTAATTCCGGATGTGGTTAAACGGTAGGGTAAGAATCTTTAGTATGTGCTGATCGGTGGGGTAATCCATGGGCCGCTCCAGCCCCAGACGCTCGGGAGCGACATTGGGTCGGTAGTAAAACGTGCCGAAGAGTTGATCCCACAAGGGTAGGACGGCGGTATAATTTTTGGCTTCCCGCGGATCAGCGCTGTGGTGAAAGCGGTGCAATTCGGTACCGACGACGAGATAATTTAGCCAGCCGACCCGGATATCGACGTTGAAGTGCGACACTAGGCCCTGTAGGCCGATAATCAAATTGGCCAGGAACAGGACCTCCGGCGAGAAGCCGAGAAAAAACAGCGGCACGGTAAAACAGGCGCGTGCGGTTACGGCGTTGATCGGGTGTGCCACGGCGTGCATCAATAGGTAAACCTGCTGCGGCAGATGGTGGGCGACATGGATTTTCCATAACACCTGACCGAACTTGCCCCGTGCTTCGTGGCTGATCCGGTGTATCCAATACCAGATAAAATCGCCGGTGAGCAGCGCCAGTAGCACGCCAGGAATGAGCGCCATGCCTGCGTGCGCCGATCCGTGGGCGATACCGTGCTGTATGATGGCCACGCCAGCGAAATAATTCACGCCGCCCAGGGTCACGGCACCCAGCAACAGAAACGGCAGGTCACGGCGGAAGAAAGTCTGTTGGGTCATCTTCCACTGCGTGCGCATAGGGTGCAGCGATTCTATCGCTAGCATGACGCCTATCAGTCCTAATATGTAATAGCCGTAGTATCGTCCTAGTTGATCGGCGCCCGCACGCAGTTCAAGGTAGGCATAGCTGGCCATGGCCACAAGCAGGATGGGGTAGAGGGCATAACGCAGCAGGCGGTTCAAATAATTGTCAGGGTCGTTGTTGTGCATAGGTCGGCGTTTTTTGTTATGGGTTGCCCCTTGTATAGGAGAATCACACGCGGGTGCATTGAGTGGCTTAGACATGGGCTAGCTCCTGTAGACAAGTCGAGTGTTACTAAGGGTAATCCTTACCCTTAGGGGCAGAGTCAAGGAGCGTGGGCCGGGGCCGTTCAGCCGAAGGTGCGGTTCATTTCCTCTCGCAGTGCCACCAGACGTTGTTCCAGTTCGAGTAAGGCCGCGACTTCCTGGCGCAGGGCGGCGCGTTTTTTGTCGAAGAGGGTATTGGCGATTTGCAAAGGGAAACGGTTGGTTTTTACTTTGCCGGCGATGAGTTCCGTCAATTCAGAGAGATTGAATCCGACCGATTGGGCACGCTTGATCATGTGCACCAAAAAAACATCGCGCTCTGAATAAACGCGGTATTTTCCTTTACGCTGCGGAGCGGGAATCAAGCCGCGAGATTCGTACAGGCGTATCGCCTTGCACGACGCGCCGGTGAGCTCGGCGACCTTACCGATGTACATGCTCGGCTCTAGGTCCTGTGTTTTCTTGGTAAACATCGCATGCATCGTGCTTTCCCTGAATGAGTTGATTCGTTTGGCGCGTGCATAAACGTGGCGGGAGTTCGCCTCGGATCAAATCGCTGGTACTAATCCATCCCCCACCACTTTCAGCGGTTGTTCCCGTTCCTCTTGCTGCTGCAGCGTCCACAAATGGGCGTAGGCGCCGCGCTGTTCTATGAGTTGGTCATGGGTGCCGCGTTCCACGATGCGGCCGTGGTCCAATACCAGGATTTGGTCGGCGTCCATGACAGTGGACAAACGATGGGCAATGACGAGCGTAGTGTGATTGGTGGCGATTTCTCCCAGCTCAGCCTGTATGGCCTTTTCGGTTTTGGAGTCCAGGGCCGAGGTGGCCTCGTCGAACACCAGGATGCGCGGGTTCTTGAGCAGGGTGCGGGCGATGGCGACGCGCTGTTTTTCGCCGCCCGAAAGTTTGAGGCCGCGTTCGCCC
>JANOTM010000295.1:0-4286 GCA_031416355.1 Gammaproteobacteria bacterium | reverse complement strand
GCGGATTTCAACCTTATCCGTAGCTGTGAGAATGATGCGTGCACATTGATGTTCTATGACCGCACCAAAAGCCATGCCCGCCGTTGGTGCAGCATGGCGGCGTGCGGCAACCGCGCAAAGGCTGCGGCGCATCGTGTGCGTATCCGTGGCAAAGGAACAGGCAAATGACTGTATAAAAATAAAAGCACAAAATATCAAAAACCATATATAAAGCGACTCTATCATGGTCTCCTCCTAACAGATTGGAGGATGCGATGAGTAATAATTTAGAGAATACCTGGGCAACCTATGTCTCGTCCTGGAAGGCAGAGGACCCCGCCGAAAAACGCGCTTTGTTGGAGCGGTGTTTAGATATCGCGTGCCAATATAATGATCCACTCATAAAAACCCAAGGCTGGGGTGAACTTGAGGCATATATGCTCAATTTTCAGCGACAGATCCCGGGCGGGTATTTTGTAACCACCTATTTCCTTGCGCACAGCAATAAAAGCATTGCAAGATGGGAAATGAAGAATGGCAGCAATAACGTACTTGGCGACGGTATTAGTTATGGTGAATACAACGAAAGGGGCAAACTGATTTCAATGACCGGCTTTTTCGAGCCATCGCACCCATAGGCGACACGGAGTGAGTTACCTAAGGCAAATCCAGGTGGGTATAGACTATATCGAAGCCAACCTAGACTTTGATATTACATTGGCGCAGGTTGCTAGCGCCACAGGTATCAGCCAATGGCACTTCCAGCGCATATTTAAAGCCTTGACCAACGAAACATTAAAAACCTATATTCGTTCCAGAAGACTCGCGAATTCACTGGAAAAACTCCTTGTTACGAACGCCAAGATTATCGACATTGCCGTATGCGCTGGTTTTGAGTCGCAAGAAAGCTTTACCCGTGCGTTTAAAAAAACTTTCGACATGACCCCCAATGAATATAGGAAGTTAGGCGATAAAAGTCTGTTTCTAAAAAAGGCGCAGTTCGACACCGAATATTTGCAGCATATCAACCGGAATATTTCATTGGAACCCGAGATATACAATCAGAAAAGGTTGCTGCTCGTGGGCTTGAAAACTTGCTTTTATAGCATTGATTCGGAGAAAAATAATATCGCCGAGAAATTGCCGCCACTTTGGAGTGATTTTCTAAGCAGGCGGGGTGAAATACAAAACATCGTGCCCGGCGTTGGTTATGGAGTCGTGCGGCAAACAAAAGAGAATACCGATAGGCTGGAGTATTTTGCCGCTACCGAGGTCAGCCGACTCGGCGTGCTTCCGGAAAACATGGTCAGTGTCGAGATACCGGCTGCAACGTATGCAAAATTTACGCATAAGGGTGAAGTGAAAAATATCAATAATACGGTTAACTATATTTACTCAAGCTGGCTGCTGCAATCGGGCATGCGGCATACTTATGGCGCCGACCTGGAATTCTATGGGTCCGATTACCATCCCGTATCCGATAAATCCATCATGCATTATGCCATACCCATCAAGCCACAGGCTCGCTAGGTTCTGCCGTAGAAACAACGCGCCCAAGTGGGCGCGTTCCAAAGTAACTGATCATTTTACCCTGTCAATTCACGTCGCGATTTTAGAGCGAACGCCCCATCACCCATCAACCCGCATGCCAATGAAGCGACAATGAGAAATACGGGAAATTCCCAACCGCCGCCTGGATTGATGTGTAACCAGCCATTTGGGTAGTGTGTCCATGTGATCACCAGTAAGATGGGAATCAATAACAAGGCCACGTAGCGACCATAAATACCCAGTACGATGGCGATCCCGCCCAGCAGTATCACAATGAACACGGGCCATGCAAATATTCCAGGTAATCCTTGCGTGCCCAGCCAGGTGGCGAATCCGGGTATGGTGTAGACAAACCACTTCAACAATGCATGTGCGATCCACATAGTGCCGAGTCCGACGCGCAGAACGAACGCGCCATAAGGGGCCAGGTTCTCGTCGACAACACTCATTTTTTTGCCTCCATTGGTATTTAATTTAGTTGCAATTACAACTAAGCGTAACAGCTAATAGTTGTGTATGCAACTATTAATGGATAAACTGTTTATATGGACACAATCCCTTCTAAGCAAACAGAGACCGCTTGGGTTCTGCTCATTCGAGCCCAACAGGTTTTACTGGATAAGATCGAGGCCGCCCTTAAAGAGGCTGGCCTGCCGTCACTATCGTGGTATGACGTATTGCTTGAGCTTAGTCGCGATCCTGGCGCCGGTCTCAGGCAATACGAAATCGGAGGACGTGTCTTGCTTAACAAGCACAATCTATCGCGCCTGATTGACCGGTTGGAAACCAATGGGCTGGTGAAACGTCAAGCGTGCGACTTCGACGGGCGCGGCAATATTGTGAAAATCACAAAAAAAGGCATGCAATTAAAACAGGAAATGTGGCCGGTATATGCGAGGGCCATTCAAGAGCTCATTGCCGAACCTCTGACCGTCACACAGGTACGGTCACTTACTGAAATTATGCGCGCACTCCTGCAACAACATAGTGCCGGTTTAACCGAACCCTCTTAGAGCCATAACAAAATGATCGAACCTTGCTGCTAGCTCCGGCCCTCGGCAACTGCCGAGAAGGGTGGGCGACCGCCAAGGATGGCGGGAGGTAGGGCAACGCAGGAGCAGTTGCCGAGATGAGGGCGAGGGCAGTGCACGGTTTCATTTTGTTAGACGCTCTTAGGCTTTATATTGTGATGGCTCAGGCGGTCGGTCCGCTATCTCCAGTGTGTATCACTCGGTTGCGCCCCGCGCGTTTGGCTTGATACAGGGCGGTGTCCGCGGTAGCCAGCAAGGCCTCGGTGCCTTGTCCGGGTGTGAGTTGAGTGAGACCTATGGAGATCGAGATTGCGGGCAGGGTAACGCCATCGATATTTTTTATCGGGCAAGAACCGACGCCTCGACAAAGGCGTTGGGCGACGATATGCGCATGGGTGATTTTTGTATCCGGCAGCAAGACGGTAAATTCCTCGCCGCCGTAACGCGCGGCAAAGTCGCTGGGCCGTATCTGCTGTTGAATGATGTGGGCGATGTGGCGTAAGGCGTTATCGCCCGCCAAGTGTCCATGCTGGTCGTTGAACTGTTTGAAGTGATCCGCGTCGATCATCATCAGGCTGAGCGGATGCTGGCCGCGCGTGGCGCGCTCAATCATGCGCGGCAGCATGTCATCCAGCCAGCGGCGATTATGGAGGCCGGTAAGGGCATCGAGTTTGGCGTTTTGTTCATGCAGTTTTTGCTGCGCTAGGCTCTGCAGGATGACGGTGTTGTCTTTGCGTACGCGCAAAGCCAAGGTATAGAGTAGATTGCGCGCCACTACGTGGGAACGGCTAATCAGCCGCCACAGGCTAGCCTCGGGTATCAATAGCAAGCGACAATCGCACGCGGCCACAACGTAGGCGGAGACCGGCGCGCCATCGAGTAGGGACAGCTCACCGACACAGTCGCCGGCATCCAGGAGGGCGAGGTTTTGCATACCCGCGGTATCGAGTTGTATGCGCAATTGCCCGTGCAGGATAAGAAAGAGGGTATTATTGATCTGGCCGGTCTCTAGGAGTATCT
The DNA here is from genome assembly GCA_031416355.1 of Gammaproteobacteria bacterium. Lineage (GTDB taxonomy): Bacteria > Pseudomonadota > Gammaproteobacteria > Acidiferrobacterales > UBA6901 > JANNJF01. Next base: position 705 of record JANOTM010000295.1, on the reverse strand, counting down.
CGCCTTCGGCCAATGTGCGTAGCGTGGCAGTGTGTAGCAACCATTCCAGGGCATCCGGGCTTTCCCCGCGAAAGAGGGGTAGGTCCAGCAAGATATCGACCGTAAGTACCGGTTCAGTAGGCAGCATGCGCTAAGCTTAGCTGGGTTGCGGACAGGCATCCAGTTTGTTAGGCGCTCTTAGATGGGATACCAATATTTCAAGTATACTCGTCCTTCGATGATTGCAGATTCTTGATATGCACGACATACGACCCGGCCAATCTATTGAGCTACTGAAAGAACTACACATCCTCACCGGCGACGGCAGGATGAACCAGGATAGCCGGCGCAAACTCAAACAGGTGTATCACCTCTACCAGTTCATAGAACCGCTGCTGCGGGAAATTCAACAAGCGCACGCCGATATTCATCTGGTCGACCACGGTGCCGGCAAATCGTATCTAGGATTTATTCTTTACGATTTGTTTTTCAAGGCGCTGAAGAACGCATCGCGGATATACGGCATCGAGGCCCGGGATGAGTTAGTGACAAAATCCCGCGACCTGGCGGCCAGGTTGAACTTTCCCGGCATGTCGTTCCTGAACCTATCGGTGGCCGAGTCGATGGCATCAGATCTTCTGCCGGCCAGGGTAGACGTGGTGACCGCGTTGCATGCCTGTGATACCGCCACCGACGACGCCATACATTTCGGTTTGAAAAAACAGG
>JANOTM010000294.1:0-2418 GCA_031416355.1 Gammaproteobacteria bacterium | reverse complement strand
GGCACTGAAGCGCGCTACCATCCCGTCGAGCAGACGTTCGAGCTGGTTCATGCGCGCTTCAGTGCCACCCCGGTTACGTATGTAGCGAGGGTGGTATCGCCCCCAGTTGTGGATCCCGAGCCCTATGTCGAACACCGGAACCAGACTTCGGCCCCGACGCTCGTCGATGACGACATCCAGGACACCACTACCAGCACATCATCCGTCACCCGTGTCCTCGGTTGGACCGGCGCCACCGCCTTGGTTCTGGCGGCCTTGTATCTCATACGATTGGCCATAGACTCCGGCCTGCTGACCCCGGGACGCCAAGTGGGTTTGGCGGTGCTGGGCGGTTTTGTGCTGATAGGCCTGGGCTTGGTACTGCGCCGCGCTAGCCGCGAGTACGCGAGCCTGCTGCCGGCGGGCGGCATTGTAGTGTTGTTTATGTCGATCTACGGCGCGCACATCTATTACCATTTAATTACCGCTCCCATGGCGGTGACCGCGGTAGTACTGACCTGCTTGGGCGCCCTGTGGCTGGGCCGGGTGTTTGCAAGCGAGTTGTATGCGCTGTTTGCCGTGGTCGGTTCGTACTCTGCGCCGTTTCTGTTGCCGAGCTTGAGCGCCCACATCACCGATCTTATTATTTATTTTTCCGCGTGGAGCGTGCTGTTTTGCGTATACGCGGTGTGGATAGGACAGCGCCGGGTGTATCTACTGGCGGCGTATATGGCCTTGCTGGGCTTTGAGGCAATCTGGCGGCTGGGTGCGCACGGCGAGTGGATCGCGGCGCTGGTATTCCAAACGGTGCAATTGACCATTTTTGCTTTGGGCACGACCCTGTATTCCATCAAGCGCAACGACCCCATGGACGTGGACACGGCGTTGCTGCACCTGCCGGCCCTACTTATTTTTTATGTTTTGCAGTACAGCCTATTGCAGGCCCATATACCGGCCATGGCACCGTGGATCGCCATGGCCAGCGCCGTCTTGATTTTACTTTGCTACATAGTCGCGCGCATCTATTTAGACGAGGCGGCGCCAGCGGGCAGCATGCTGGTGGGTGCCTATGCCGCCCTAGTGCTGTTTCACGCCGGCTACGTGGAATCCATTCCGCCGCAGTCGGCCCCCTGGCTGGCCCTGATATTGTTTCCGCTCATGGGTTTGTACCTTTTTGCGCGCGGCACGGCGGCGTCCATAGTATTGCCCCTCAAAATTGCGTTCGGCCTGGTGTTTGCCATTAACTTCTTGCGGGTCCTCACGGGCGTGGAGATGGAAAACGTGGCCTACCCCAAGGCACTGGCGTTGCTGTATGCGCTACAGCTCTACGCCGCCTATTATTTTATTCGCCGCATTCCTTCCCTGTCTGGGCTATGCGCGCCTTTGCTCTATGCCGGTCACGTGAGTGCCCTGATAGCCGCAGTGCACATTTTCCAGCGCGGATTGTTGGTCTCGCTGGCCTGGGGTGTGATCGCTATCGCTTGTCTGGCGGTGGCGCTGCGCAATAACGATAAGCTATTGGGCAAGTCGTCACTGCTGGTGTTTGCTGCCTCCGCCGCGAAAGTGCTGCTGTATGACCTGTCGGGCGCCGCGCCGGTGCTTCGCATCGCCAGTCTCTTGGTTCTGGGCGTTACCCTGTATGCGGGGGGTTGGCTGTATCGCAAGGTGGATGCCATGGAGTAGACGCGGCACGTCTGCGGCTTGAACTTACCTTGTCGGCTAGACGCAGGCTTACGCGGCGCGCATCTTGCGTTTTTCTTCCAGCCGTTTGACCAATCGCACGCCGTCCAGCCCCTTGCCATAGTAATCCGGCAGGGTGCCGGTCTCGCGGTATCCGTGGGCCACATAGAGCCGGCGTGCGCCGTGATTGTCGGTTTTAACTTCCGCGCGACACATAGTCAGCCCCTGTTGCTGCATCCAGTCTTCCCCGGCGGCGAGCAGCCGGCCGCCCCAGCCTTGGCCGCGCAGGTGAGCGTCGACCGCCAGCGAGTAGAGCCGTGCCCAGCGGGCGCGCCCGTTACCCGCCGTGAACCAGCAGGCCATGGCGTGGCCATCGGTCTTGATAAGCCAATAGGCGTTGGGATTGGCGAGCAGGGCGCGCAGCTGGCGCCGGTTGAACACGCCATCCACCGTCCCGAAGCAGCGGCGCTCCAGGGCGGTGATGGCGTCGAGATCGGCGCGGGTGGCGCGTCGCAGGTCGGACGTCATGGTGGCGCCTATTCCGGCAGCGAGCGCCGCAGGATGACCTTCTCGCCGAACATGGCCGGGCGGTAGCTCATTTTTACCCGCCGCAGGTTTTCAAAGCCGAGGTCGTCGCCCACGTTGATGTAGGTACAGTCGGCGAACACCTTGGTGAACTCGCGGAACAGGTACTGGGCCGCCCCCTGGATGTTGAAGTTGGTTTTTTCGATCAGCACGTTGGCCACGTCCCGGTTGAGG
>JANOTM010000293.1:0-11029 GCA_031416355.1 Gammaproteobacteria bacterium | reverse complement strand
AGGGCGACGACATCGAAGCGGCAGGATACGCCGGCGCCTTGAATGTGGCGTTGCAAGTAGTGTTCGGCGGTGGCGCGTATTTTCACCTGCTTGCGCCGGTCCACGGTTTCCGCAGGCGATCCAAATTGCACAGATCTACGGTAACGGACCTCGACGAAAACCAAGGTACTGGCGTGGCGCATGATCAGATCGATTTCACCGTAGGGGCTGCGATAATTGCGCTCGACCAAGGTGAGCCCCTGGCGTTGCAGGTGGCCGCATGCTTGTTGTTCGGCATCATGTCCCGGTCTTGGAGGACGCGGGGGCGGTATCGGTGTCATCGTCGACTTCGAATTGTCCCTTGTACTTGAAGAAGGTATCCAGGAGTTGCGGCACACCTTTACGGAATTGCGCCCATAGCAATTGCCGGTGCAGGCGCCCCTCGCGATCAAGGCTGAGGCCGCTGGTAACGCCGCTGAAGTGTATGGAGTTTTCGCTGCTGATGCGGTTGAGCTGCGGGATGATGGCATAGGCATCCACGCCCAGGGCATAGAGTCTATCGACCTGGGTATGGGCCGAGGGCCAGTCGCGTTGTAGTGTCTGGCGCAGGCTTTGTACCTTGCCGTCGCCCACCAGCATCCACGGCATGTCACCAAACATGATGCCATCTAGGTCCACGTCGGTGGCGGGATTGCCCTGGCCGGTAAAGACATGGGAAGTGGAATAAACCGGCAGGCGCATGGCGCGGTTGTAATTGAGCTGCGGTTTAATCAGGCGCGCACGCTTGGCGTCGGCCACGAGAAAAATAAAGTTCACGTCTTCGCGTGGGCGCGGTTCGAATTTCACGCTGGTTTTTAACACCGCCTCAATGGCCTCTTTGCGCGATTGGCTCAGACTGATATTGAGCAGACGTTTGATCGGTTCGGAATAATCCTGCTGTTCCTGGGCATAGGCCTGGGGCGTGAGTACGATGCCACCGAGACGCTGCCAGGTGGCATTAAATGCCGCTGCCATGCGCTGACCCCAGGGAGTGTCCGGATAAAGTACCGCCGCGTGCCGGTGGCCATCGAGATAGGCGCGTTCGGCCGCTTGCGCGGCCTCCTGTTCCGGCGGCAGACCAAACTGGAATACGTGTTTGGCGGCGGCGCCCATATCCTGGGTGGTATGGCTCAACAATAGCGTGGGAACCTCGAGTTTTCCCTTATTTGCCAGATGGTCCACTGCCTCTAGACCTAAAGGTCCCACCACTAACTGCGCGCCGTCGCGTACCGCCTGAACGTAAATATTGACTACCTGCAGCGGATCGGCGCCGGTATCGTAAACCTTGATCTTGGGTTTCTCGGGATTGGTATTGTTGGCGTCCATGGCCATAAAGCCGTCGTGTACCGCACGCGCCGCCTGGGCATAGTCCGAAGTCAGTGGCAGCAGTAGCGCGATGTGGTCGATACGGCCGATAATGTTCGGCGCGGGATTTGCCAGTGTCTGAAGAAATGCGGGCGACGCCGGATGTTGCAGATAGGATTTTTTCCATTCGTCTACTGCGCCGGCAAGACGCTTAGAGCCATAGGCATTTTCCATGACGGCGATGGCAAGATCCACCCAGCCCTTGAAGACGGGATCCGGATTGGTGTCGCGTTGCGTTTTGAGTTCGGTACGGGTGCGCGATTCGAGCACGTGCCACAGCTGTTGCTGATTGTGAATGATGTCGTCGGCTGTAACAATGTACTTGTCGCGTGCAATCAAGCTTTTTACCGCGCTCCACGGCCGCTCCAGGGTCAGTTCCGCCTGAGCGCGAACGCGATAAACCTCTGCGAGCTGTAGCGGGTCCAGGTTGCGGGTTTTTTCCGCCTGGGTGAGCAAACGCAGGGACAGGTCCGGCTGACCTTCGAGGGCCGCAATTTGTGCTTCTAAAATAAATTTGCGCGCGCGGAACGCGGGATCGAGTTTAGCTACGTCGATCGACGGGATTTTTTCCCGTGCCTCGCCCACTTGGGCGGCCTTGATCAGGGCCTCCACCGCTTTCAGCTGGAAGTTCTGTTTTTCCGGTGTCGGCGCCAATGCCGCCAGGCGTGCGTATTCACGCGCCGCGAGCACGTATTCGCCAGCCTGTTCCGCCTTGATAGCGTCATTGACGGTGACCGGTTCGGCTTCGGTGCGAACGGTCCTTTGCGGGCCGGCGCAGGCCGCCAACAATAGTAGGGCGGCCAGCAGGGCGGCGGTAAGGGAAAATGTGTAGCCGGAGATCGGTTTCATGCCATAGGTCGTATAGACTGGACCGACAGTATCTTAAAGTGGAGGCATGCGTGTCAAACAAACCCGGGATTCTCTTTGTGGTGGCCACCCCCATCGGCAACCTCGAGGACCTGTCACCCCGGGCGGCGCGGGTGCTGGCCGAGGCCGATCTGATCGCGGCCGAGGACACGCGCCACAGCGCCCGATTGATGCAGCATTTCGGTATAGACACGCCCATGACCCCCCTGCACGAACACAACGAGCGTGCTAAAGTCGCAGAGCTCATGCTGTGGCTGGGCTCAGGGCGCTCCCTGGCCTTGATCAGCGACGCTGGTACCCCCCTGGTAAGCGACCCGGGCTTCAACCTGGTGCGGGCGGCCCATATGGAAGGTATCACCGTAGTGCCCGTACCGGGGCCATGTGCCGCCATCGCCGCCCTGTCGGCCTCCGGCCTGCCGCCGGACCGGTTTATTTTTGAAGGTTTTCCGCCGGCAAAAAGCGCGGCGCGCACCGCGTTTTTTAACGGCCTGCGGCAAGAACCCCGAACCTTGATATTTTACGAATCCACCCACCGTATCCTGGAAAGCCTCAAAGACATGGCCGCGAGTTTTGGCGCCGAGCGCCACGCAGTCATGGGGCGCGAGTTGACCAAGCAGTTCGAGACCCTGCACGCCGCCCCACTGGCGGAATTGTGTGCCTGGGTGGAAGCAGATAAAGATCAGCAACGGGGCGAAATGGTGGTGTTGGTGGCGGGCGCACCCCCGCATGATCGGGGCTGGGAGGAGGCGCAAAGGGTATTGCGCATACTCCTGGCTGAGCTGCCGGTGCGTCAGGCCGCGGCCTTGGCGGCGCAGATCAGTGGCCAGAAAAAGAACTTGTTGTATGACTGGGCGCTAAAGTTGGCCCAAGGACAGGACCCCACTGGGCCTGAACTGCCTATAGAGGGAGGGGCAAAATGACGCATTCTTTAAGAGCTGTACTGCTATCGGGTCTGGTATTTCCAGGCCTGGGACAATGGCTGCTGGGGTATCGCATACGTGCTGTTGTTTTTATGCTCGTGGTCTCGATATGTCTGGTCATCATCGTGCATCAGGCAACGCAACAGGCCTACGCAGTGCTAGACCAGCTCCAGGCAGCGGGTAGCGCCCTAGATATGGCAACGATATGGGATACGGCCGCCCAGGCAACCCGCAACATCGACAGTAGCGTCGTGCAACAGGCGCTGATAGCACTCATGCTGGTCTGGGTCGTCAGTATGGTTGATGCGTACCGAGCGGGAAGAATAAAAGATCGCGAGGAAAAATCCGTTGCCGGATCGTAACCACTGCAGTGCAAGGTTTGCATGCAGTGTAGGTCCGACTCGGCCGTGGCCGCTCTGCGACTGAGAGCTGCCACGGCCGCCTACTACAGACTTATTCTACTTTTAAGGACAGGGACTACGGCCGCACAGTGTAAAGTCGGTTGTAATCTTCTTTTGCAGATTGAGCATGTCTTGCCAGGGGCCATATTTATGCTGGGCCTCGGTGAAGACCTGTGAGGTCCCGGTACCGGTGTCGTGGGTATAGTGAGTCCCATTCCAGCGCGGATAGAAAACCGGGTAGGCGCCATCTGGCGGCTTGTGCATCCAATCTGGCAGGTTGGCCGTGGCGCTAGGCACCCTGATGCTATCCGGCCCAATCGCCACACCGTCAACGATCCTGTCGCAGGTCCTGCCACCGACCGGCTTGCAGTTCCAATCGTTAAGAAAGTTCCACCACACCGGCCGGTCCGAATAGACGGTATAGGCCATAATGTCGTAGGTTTCCTTTACGCTCAGCTGTCTGGTCGGATCGGTCGGGTTCGCCCAGCCGTACGGCATATTGCCCCTGAGGAAGCGTGAGCCGGTCAGCATGCGCCACATTCCGGCGCCGCTGTTAAAGCTGCGCGGGCCCCACACGGCCGGAAATATGTACGTCTGGGTATCAGGATTCCATAGTCCCTCGCCGTCGGAGCCATGGCACGCGGCACACTTCTCCTCGTATAGGACTTGTCCATTGGCTGGATTGGCAGCCTCTGTCATTAGAGGCACCGGAATGAAGCCCTGGCCCTTGACCTGTCTCCAGTCTGTTACAGGCCCTCCTTTAGCCGCCCACTGGACGCCGGTGCTGAGCCATTTCATATACGCGATCATGGATCGCATCTCGCGGCTTTCAGGTGATAACACGCTCGTCTGGGCATTCATGGAGCGCTGCAGGCAGTCCTGGATGCGACCCGTGTTACTAAGGTATTGATTGATACGCGAAGAGTACGAGCCCTTGGTGGCAGGCACGTGCTCATCTCCTCCGCCGTATTTGTAGTACACCACCGCCCAGCCGCCAGAGTAGGCGGCCCGGCCTTCCTCCAAGTGGCAGTTAGTGCATGAAAGCTGATTGCCGACGGCATAGTTCGGCGTCACGCCGAGCTGCGCCAGGTGTTTATAGGTTTCTGTCAGCAACTTCTTGCCATAGCGGATATCGTCACCCTCCGCGTTGTTGGGGATGGTGGCCTCATCGGGACATATCCAAGTGCCTTCATACCAGTTTTTGGTAGGGTCGGGGTTGGCGCAATTGGAATCGTTGGACGTTACCGCCGCTACAGCGGAACCCGGGAACAGTCCCAGTAATGTGACAGTCATAACCATGACTTTCGCTATTTGCATGATGCGCATCCTTTTCTCCTGAATCTTATACGATTCTATCGATGCCACTATGTATGGTTTCATTGAGCATCCCCCTAGTTTTTGATCCAAGTTGTCGATGTCATGACATGGGGCTCGGCCATGCCGGTGTTGAGCCAGGCATCGAGTACGTTGATGCCGGTGTCGGCCAAGAAGGTGTTGGTGCGCCGGTTAGCGAGATACAAGAACTGGATGTACTCCCAACTGGTCGGCTGAAAGAGCAGATCGATGGTGGCACGCTTGGCGCCGGACGGTGGCTTGAGCGTCACCTCATCCCAGTAGCGGTAAGTGCCGCCTTTACCCGGATTGCCGAACTGGCTGGCGGGTACGGGCAGGGCACTACGCTTGCGCGCCTCGTCGTACTTCATCTGGTAGGGTGGTATGCGATTGTCACTGGCCACATAGTTGTTCAGAATGAAATGGAAGGTCTCTTCATAGGCATCGTCACCCTCGGCGAGGTCGCGGAGGGTATCCTCCACCTTGCCCGTCACGCGATTGAACCCGAGCGGCATATCGCGCCATTTTCCCATGCTGATGAGCTTTTTGGCCCAATCTTTGGATACCGCCCCATGAATCTCGTAGATTCGGGTATTGGTTCCCTTGAGGTCGAGGATGGTGTTGACCGTGCGTGGTGTACCGTTGATGGTCACCTGTAGTGGCCCGTACTTACCGTCCTCGCGCAATAGCTTGCCGCTGGAGTCATACCATTTCATGTTGAGCCACATGCGCCGGCCTTCCGGATAACCCGAAATCAGCTTGTGGCCGGTCAGATTCACCACTTTTAGGGTATCGCCTTTAACGGAAAGCGAGGCGGCGCGCGATAAGGTGGTTCTGACGCGTGCTATGCCGTCGGTCATTGCGCTTTTCATCGCGCTATTCGGCTCGTCTAGCTTAAGACCGCCGCCCAGTTGCAGCTTGCCGGCTTTATCCAGGTATTCGATCGCCGTTGGGACCCAGTAATTACCCCCTGTTAGGTCGTGGGACGCCAGGCCCTTGCGCATCAAAGGCTTATTGTGGATACGGCTGGTGGACTCTCCCGCGACCGGTGACATGTGACAGGTCTGACAAGTAAAGAAACGCGTGTCGCCTTCCTCGTAGTTGCCATCCGGCCGAACTTGAACCGCCGCGTCATAGGCCGCCTTGATCGCCCCGGCCTGGAGGTCGGTGGGTAGCGTGGAATAAGCGCTCATCGGAAGCGTCGGAAAAGCGGAGGCCTTGTGTTCGCTGAAAGTACGTTCGACGACACCATAAGCATAGGGCGGATTATTGAACGCGGCTTTGGCCTGAACCGGTGTTCCAGGTGTGCCACTAAAGGTGCCTGAGGCCAAGGGAATCTGGGCACCATGATTCGGTGCAAGATCGCCCACCACTGGGTTGGAGACGTCGTGGCAGGTGCCGCAGAGTTCGGGCTGGCGGTGATATTTGGACATCTTAGAGGGATGCTTGGCTACCCCATCGATCCGAGGCCCAAGTTTGTCGAGACCGCCCCACAGCACGCTCATGCCGGCACCATAGAAACCTTCGCCGTTCTTATTAGCGATGAAGGGGGGATTCTGTACGCCGAGGTGCTCGGAAGCATCAGGGTTAGTCAAACGATGGCAGACATCGCACTCGACACCGTTGGAATCGGTCGATGACCGCATTGCCGAGCCATCGGTCGGCACGGAACGCCCGGATTGCCAGCCGTTATGCAGGTGGCAGCGCACGCACAGATCCCCGGAACCCTCGAAATCCTGCTCGGCTATGGCAAGCTGCGCCCAGAAGAGCGGGTCGCGGCCGGCCTGGGACATCATGCTGCCTTGCCAGTTATGGGTAGGCTCAACGGCTTTGTTGTAGTCCCCGTGGCAAAATTGACATTGTTTGGCCGGGTGGACGGCATTCACTACACCCCCCACATTGAGGGTACTCTTTACTTCGTTGGGCTGTGTCCCAGGCATCTGGACATCGGTGGGGACGACTGTCGCAGCATTAGCACCGCTCGCTACGAACAGCAAGATTAATAATCCCGCTAGTCTTGTACTTATCGGCACGGTTATCCTCCATTTTTTTAGGCCACACCGCTACACTGCTTCTATACAGTGTGCGGCGTGATCGGTGGTGAGCGCGACTACGAAAATTATCTTTCCTACATAACTGACTGAAAGATCATCTTTATTAGTTTGTGCGCTCTTTATTTTTAGATCGTTTTTTCTAAACAAAAAAGAAAATCGATCTTTGGGCAGTAGCTATAAGCAAAACATATGCCAATGCATACTCCGTCGTTAAATAATATATTTTATTTTAATAATGAAGGGCCTAGGTATAGGGCACACCATACGTTAGCGCCCTGGGCGAGGGGCGTTTAATCAAATCAGGCGGCGTCCACGCCCGATTCGGAGAAAAATGCCCGAATCAGCGATAGCAGTTTGTGTATGGAATAAAATCTGCGGCAAATCCGTCTTATAAACAGTTCGGCCGTTGCCATGGCAGTGGCGGATCAAATTGATACGCACGGCCGCGGTTTTCGTCCGTTCGTCTGCATCTTAGCCAAGACCGTCATTAACAAGCACTGTATCGGTTGCCACACTGTGTGGCACGCGATATAGTTTTTTACTGCCGAGAGACCAAATTTAGAATAGTTTTACGTTTTAAATCAATTATATACGTTATATGTTGCGGATGCACCCACGGTCGACCCGGCCTACGGCAGCGTATTGAAAAAGGGCTATACGAATAGGCACGCTACGCAGAGCGATACCCAGGCTAACGACATGAATACTCACGCTGTTCTTGTGGTCGACGATCAGGCAACGCACCGAGAGCTGATGCGCGGGGTGCTTGCGGGCGCGGGATTTTTTGTCGAAACCGCGGACTCAGGAATAGAGGCGCTCGAGCGCATGCGCACCAGTGCTTATTCCCTGGTCTTAACGGATCAGCTTATGGCTGGGATGCCCGGTGCTGAACTCATGCGCAATGTCCATGCCCTGAGAACTGGCCTGCCGGTGGTCATTGTAATGGCCTACGGCACCGCAGTCGACGCGATGAAGGCTGGGGCCGTTGACTTCATCCAGAAGCCATTTACCTCTGAAGAGTTACTGCTGGTAGTGCGACGCGTGCTTGAGCGCCAGGAAGAGGTGCATAGTCGGCGCGAGCGTGTGAGCAATCCGCGTGTGTTTGATCGCATGGTCAGTAAAAGCCCGAAGATGACCGAGATCCTGGAGACGGTGCATAACCTCGCCGATCTCGATACCACGGTGCTAATTACTGGCGAGACCGGTACCGGCAAGGAGATCGTGGCACACGCGATCCATCACTACAGCCACAGACGCGAGCAGAAGTTCGTGCGCATCAACTGCGGCGCCTTGACGGAAACCCTGCTCGAGAGTGAGCTTTTCGGTCACGAACGCGGCGCCTTCTCCGGCGCGGTCCAGGCGCGCCGCGGGAAGTTTGAATACGCGGCAGGCGGGACCCTGCTACTCGATGAAATCGGCGATATCTCCATGACGATGCAGGTCAAGTTACTGCGGGTGCTTCAAGAAAAGGAGATCCAGCGGGTCGGCGGCAACGAGACTATACATGTGGATGCCCGCATCCTCGCCACCACCAACAAGAATCTCGAGGAGGCCCAGGCGTTGGGTGGATTCCGCTCGGATCTATACTATCGCCTGAATGTGGTACGCATACATCTGCCGCCGCTACGCAGCCGCATGGAGGAAGTGCCGCTACTGGCCGAGCACTTTCTGCGGGGTTTCTGCGATAAGACCGGACGGCGGTTGCGCAGCTTCAGTCCCAAGGCCATGGCCGCGTTGTTGGATTACGACTGGCCGGGCAACGTGCGCGAGCTGGCCAACGTCGTCGAACGCGCCGCCGTCATGGCCGTGGATGAATACATCGCTTGCGTCGAACTGCCAGCGCGCGCCGCGCGCGTAGGCGCCGAGATTTCCGGCATGTTCAGTGCGGATCTACCCTTCAAGGAAGGGCGACAGCGCGTGATCGCCGAGTACGAAAAGACTTATTTAATCTCCTGCCTGCGGCGCCACAAGGGCAATATCGCTCAATGCGCGCAGCACTGCGGTATCGATGCCAAAACCTTCTATCGCAAGATGCTCGAATACGGCCTCGACAAGCGCAATTTTAAGAAAATCGAAGAACTCATCGAATAGCATTGACGGCGCTCTGATTCCTCGCCTCCAGACATCCCCCGGCCCGCTGCGCCCATCTTAAATTCGGGACATAGCTTAGTGCCGCCATTAATTTGATCAACATGTTAGCATTCTGTTGATACAAATCGCGTATGTCTCGGCGTGGTCCGATTAGCCGGCGGCCGTCCAAGAAGAGCTGCTTGATCGGGTGTTTTTCGCACTGTCCGACTCGGTACGGCGCGCCATACTGGAACGTCTGGGCGAGAAATTATTCCTGGTCTCCGAGTTGGCCGCCCCATTTGGCATCTCATTGCAGGCGTATCCCGGCACATTCAAGTCATGGTGCGCGCCGGCTTGATTCACCAGGAGCGCACCGGCCGTATCAGCCGGTGCAGGCTGGATGTTGCGCTGAATTATTTCCAGCCCCCGAAGTCAGAACAACGGCTGATTGCACAAAACCTACTTAGGGAAACTCTGATCAATTCCACTTTTTCTGCGATAATACATTAAACCGCTTTAACGAGGAATAATACGATGCGCCAAGGTAGTTTATCGGTGGACGGATTTGAAAAATACCGCAAACAGACCCGCAAAGAGAAGTTTCTTGCGGAGATGGAGCAGATCATCCCCTGGAAAGAACTCACGGCGGTCATTGCACCCTTTTATCCAACACCCAAAGGCGCAGGACGCAAACCCAAAGGCATTGAGCGGATGCTACGGATCTATTTTATGCAACACTGGTTTGCGTTGTCAGACCCCGGTGCAGAAGAAGCCTTATATGATTCCCGCGTAATGCGTGCCTTTGCCCAGATTGATTTGGGCGAAGAGCCCGTGCCGGATGAAACCACGATACTGAACTTTCGGCATTTGATGGAGACGCACGATTTAGGCGGTGAACTGTTTGATGCGGTAAACCGGTATCTCGCCGAGAACGGCATGACGGTCACGCAAGGTACGATTGTGGATGCGACGATCATCAACGCGCCCAGCTCCACCAAGAACAAAGCCAAGAAACGTGACCCTGATATGCATCAGACCAAGAAGGGAAATCAATGGTATTTTGGCATGAAGGCACATATCGGTGTCGACAGTAAGAATCGACTCATTCATTCGGTGGTCGCCACGGCGGCGAACACACATGACTCGCAAGTGCTGGAAGATTTACTGCATGGGGATGAGACCCGCGTATATGGTGACAGCGCGTACCGCGGCCAAGGTCCGGTCATAAAAAAACATGCGCCGCAGGCAAAAGACTTTACGCAAGCCAAGGCGCGACGCAATCATCCGCTGACGAAGAAAGAAAAGTCACGCAACAAAAACAAATCTCGTCTACGCGCCCGTGTTGAGCACGTGTTTCATGTTATCAAACGGCAATTTGGATTTATCAAGGTGCGCTACAAAGGCCTGGACAAAAATGCTAACCATTTATTTGCCTGTTGTGCGCTGGTGAACCTGGTATTGATGAAGAAGCGGTTATTGCGGGTGTAAGACACCCAAGCGGCGTCAAATGACGCGTAAAATGGCCAATGGGCGATGAAACCGACAGATAAAAGTACAATAATGAAGCCGCATTTCCATTTTTTATTTATTTTTTCAAGAAAATATAAAAAAACATGAATTGTTCAGAGATTCCCTAGATGCTTTGAGGAAACAGCGAAACGTCGCTGATTACTCAGGTGATATTGTGCCGACCAGCGCAGTTGATGAATGTGTGAAACATGCAAAGAATTTATTGCTTGATGTTAATCAGTGGCTAAAAAAGAACAAACCGGAATTGATCAAATAAATAAGAGTTGATTTGTTAAATGGAAAGACGTCATGCGTCTTTCGTTGTTTATTAAATGGATTTGTATTAGGGGTTTGCGGTTGGATCAATGTAATTGGCGTAGAGTAAACACGAATGAATCTGATATTAGTGAAGTTTTTGTTACGGCCGGAATATCCAGAAAAAACCCAAGTTGTACCAGCAATGCAACCCGATAGGTGCCCACAGGGTCTGGTA
>JANOTM010000292.1:0-1824 GCA_031416355.1 Gammaproteobacteria bacterium | reverse complement strand
CTTCATCCATCACCCTGCTGCGCATGGGACAGGCCACTATGTTATACAAACTTGGGCGCGCCTCGCGTGCACCGACTAATACCCTGCACTTCTCCCTCCACCATAAGCTTATACGCGAATCACTGCTGCTAAATCAGGACCTTGGTGCTGCCGACTCCGATCGCGGCTGGCCGGCAGCAAAACTGCTTGATGACCCGGCAGTGATGGCGCTGGCCGGAGATAATTTTATTCATTACTTATTTTTATCGGTCGTGGTGCGCCACGCACAGCCGACGGAGCTAGACGCACTTAATAAAATTATCGCTGCCAAGGGCTATGCCACGAATCGAGTCGCCAAGGCCGCTGTGGTGTTTGACTATCTTTCGCGACTTCCCGAGCTTTACAGCTTTCGGGAAAACAAACAGGCAATATATCAGACAACCCCACAGGTGCTGCAATGAATCGCCGAACCTTCCTAAAGGCAGTGGGCGCCCTGGGCGCGGGTGTAGCGGTCTCGCGCGCCTTAGCCAGCGACCTCACCATTACCTCCAATCCGCGCGGGTTCAAGGCCACCGCGCTCGGTGCCGAGGTATATGCCGTGGTGGCGGATCAATTCGATTATGTCCGCCCCGCATTTTTGCCGAAGATAATTAATGTGTTCCTGTATGGGGGCCCATCCGAACTGGCCGGTAACCTTACCAATATCAGCGAGATCAATTTCAAATCGCAGAATAAATATCCCACCACGCTACAGCCCGGCGTCAGCGGCAGTGCCTATACCCGCAATGGATTTTGGAGTAGCGCCGGTGGCAACCCTATGGAAACCCTACTCGCGGCCGGCGACCTCTCGGTGTATCGCACCATCCATCGCGTACGCGATGACAACAAGGTCCACGGCCACAGTATTATGCAAAACCTCCTGGGAAACACCGACATGGACAGCCCCGGCATGGCCCATACCCTGGCGACGATCCTCGCCGCAAAAGGTGCGTTCGGTACACGCGATCTCGATGGTCTATTTTTACCATTCGTTTCCTTAGAGGGGACGTCGCGTACCTTCTACGAGGGCGACAACCGCACGCCCATTCCTTCAGCCCTGAAATACATCACCCTGGATCCGGGTCTCGCCGATAGCCCGTTTCAACGCGGCGCCAACAATTTGTTAGCGGTAGATTCAAGCGACGACGCCACCCTAGATGCCCTGGCCAAGGCCATCGCCGAATCTTATGGCACACGGTATGCCGAGATGAATCGTAGTTTGGCGAATCGCGCCAAGCTCGATCAATTCATAGCCACCCGATACAATTTGAAGACGGTAAACCTCGCCCTACCGGTTGGGGTGTCCTACCCCGAGACCCGAACCGGTCGAGCGCTCAAGGCCGCCGTAAGTCTGGCACTCATCAACCCAGATACCGTGTTCATTGCCGTTAATGGCATCGCCACCGGCTGGGACGACCACAATATTGCGCTGACCAATTATCCACCTCGCATGAACGACCTGATGGCCTCCCTAAGTACGGCGGTGGCACATCTTAAGGCCAGCAACCGTAGCGATATCGTTATCAACGTCTTCGGGGACTTCGGCCGCAATCTCAATCTTAACGAAACATTGGGTTGGGATCATGGCAATAACCAGAACTTCTACACCTTGGGGGGCTCGGCTATCCCAGGCCGACGCCTGGGTAAGCTCGTGGGAAAAACCATGTGCACCGGCACTGCCAGCGAAAACCGTTTATTCACCGCCCCTACACCCGACAGCTATCAATGCGAGCCCTTCGCCATTGCCGCCTCCATGTATAAATACTTTGGCCTGCGGAACCCGGAAATACTCACCGGCGGCGTAAC
>JANOTM010000291.1:0-26473 GCA_031416355.1 Gammaproteobacteria bacterium | reverse complement strand
GCATCGTCCGACTGGGCGGAACGCGGGTTCTGCAAAAAATGCGGCAGCCACTTGTTTTATCGGCTGAAGCAAGCCAATCAGTACATCATGCCCGCCGGCATTTTCGACAACGCGGAGCAGCTTGTTTTTGACCATCAAATCTTTATTGAGGAAAAACCAGAATATTATAGTTTTGCCAATAAAACCCACAATATGACCGGGGCCGAGGTATTTGCGCAATATGCGCCGGTGTCAGAAACCTAATGACTTTAGAGATTCATCAGTGAATGGTCCCATTAAGGTTCACCGCGCTCCAAATTACGGGAAAGAAGGAGCCCGAGTAGGGTGCAATAAGCGATAGCGCATTGCACCGAATGGCTAGAGAATCATGCTGCGCGAGCTATGAGAGGAAGCAAAGATGAGCAAGCTAAATAGAATCAAATATGTGCACGAAGGCAAGTACGTTGCAGAGGTAGATGTTGAGTTTCTCGAAGATGAAGCGGAATGGTCACCGTACTTGGCGGTAGGAGATGCGTACAAACTTGACGATGTACGCGATGCGCTAAGGCGCGGTGATATTGCGGTCGCTGCAAAGCTCGCGCGCGTATTTGCACTCCAGCCAGCAGCCGTCTCGCAGTAAAGCATAACAACTGCTTCGAACCGACCTCGGGGATACCGGCATGTCCCTCGGCGGCTCAAGCAGTCACGTAGGGTGCAATAAGCGATAGCGCATTGCACCGGATGGCTGGAGAATCATACGCCGCAATGCCCGTTGCCCTGCGCGAGCTCGATATCTTGATCCAAAGAACGCACGGAGCGGTTCAAAGAAGTTCTTTAGCCCGGAGGTTTTAAAGGTCTTTGACCCTCCACTACACAAAGAAAGGTTCTGGATAGCTGCTGGTTCGTGCGGGTACCGGGGACAGCGTCGTTAGACCGAAACAAGCAGCCGCCATTGACGAATATACATAACGTATATACAATTAGATCATGCGATTTACCTGGAAAGTGGGAAAGCGAAAGTCCAATCTTTAAGACTCATGGCCTGGATTTTCTGGATGCTTCTAGGGTTTTTGAAGGTCCAACTTTTACCTTCGAGGACGACAGGTTTAATTACAGTGAACAGCGATTCGTTACGTTGGGCTTATTGAACGGCACGCTGGTCTCTGTGGTACACACCGAAACCGCTGATCACATACACGTCATCTCTTTTCGTAAGGCGACAAAAAATGAGCAAATCATCTTCTTCCAAAACATCTAGGACCGATTGGTCGCGCGTCAAGGCAATGAAAGACAGAGACATCAAGCTAACGTCTGAACATCCTGAGGCTGACGTCAAACATGTCGTTCGAGGCATCCTACGTCGGGGCTTGAAACCTGTTCCGCCAAAGGCGTCCATTTCGCTCCGTGTGGACGCAGACGTCCTGGAGTGGTTTAAGGCCCAGGGCACGGGCTACCAGACACGCATCAATGCCGTATTGCGTGCGTTCAAGGACGCTTCATTCGACCTAACTCTGCCTTCAGGCGGACGCGGCAAACGACGCCGTGCCGCTTAAGGTGTTAAAGCGGCGTTAGAACCATGCAAAATAAAACACGAGTCACATATTGCTGGCTCCGTAAAAGAACCGCTCCGAAACTTCGTTATGTTCCAATATCCATAAATGGTTTTGTGGAAAAATAGACTATGGCAGCAATCGCGGCCAAATAGACGATAAACCGAATCGGATTCTCGCTGATGAGATCGATGATCGTTCGATGCTTGTCTGCTTTTTGCAGTTGCGAATATTCTTCCCTTACCCGAATCAGCCGTTCGCGCTGGTACTGGGCAATGAGTTCCTTGGCTTCATGCCACTGACTGTCATCGTTCAGCCATATCGCCGGTGCTGATACCGCCCAGTTACCGCCTGGGGTTTCGTAATAGTCGATGCGGTTGCTTGTCAGCAATTCGCGAATTTCTTCGGCCTCGTCATCTGGCACGCCCCTCAGGTTGAATAATTTTATTGGCATGGCCGATTAAGTTCACGCAACAGTGATTGTATCCATGGAGTATCAGTCAGAAAATCACCGGTGGTTCGGGCGAGTTTTTGTTCGACGGCGTGGTGGCGGCGGGGGCAGGGGCTGTCGCTAGGCGTAGATGTACCTCGGTATTCAGGCAGGTCTGCTGCGTCTCGCTGACGAGAGATAGCGTGTCGCGCGCGGTTATAAAAAAGATATCTTCGGCGCGTTCGCCGTAGGTGGCGACTTTGGCAGTGGCCAGGCGTAGGCGGCAGTGTTGTAGTGCCAATGCGACTTGGTACAATAATCCCGGCCGGTCTTGGGCGACGACCTCCATGACCGTGGATAGCCGGTTGGGGGAGGGCGCAAAACTTACCCGGGTTGCGATGGGAAAATGTTGCAGCGCGCGTGATAGGCGCGCGCTTTTGTGATCGCGCCCGGGTTTGGGGTCGAGCAATTGGTCGCGCAGTTGCCGCCGCAGGTCCGCCAGCTGGGGGGCATCGGCGACGGGGTTATTGGTGTGATCCAATAGCACAAAGGTATCCAGCGCAAACCCGAAAGACGTGGTGTGTATGCGCGCGTCCATGATGGACAGATTGAGACGGTCGAAGCCGCCGGTGAGTATGACGAATAGATCATCCCGGTCGGGGGTGTAGACCAGCACCTCGGTACCGCCGGCCTCGGGCAGGTGGCGCGTGGCGACCAGGGGCAGATCGGCCACGGTGGTCGCGACAATTTCTTGCGTATGCCAGGCCAGGGTGCTGGCATCGTGGCGAAGAAAATAGTCAGGTTCCAGCTGCGCCCAGTGTTTCTGTATCCGTTCCCGGTCGATGTTCTTGGCGTGCAGTATGGCGAGCGCGTCATTTTTCAGATCGGCGATGCGCGCGTCCAGATCTATGGGTTGGCCGAAACCGTGGTTGAGGGTGCGGGACGTGGCGTTATAGAGCTGGGTCAGCAGTCGATCCTTCCACGCATTCCATACCTTAGGACTGGTGCCGCGCATATCGGCGACCGTCAGTAGATACAAATTATCGAGATGGGTCTGATCGCCCACCAGCTGGGCAAAGCGCAGTATCACTTCCGGATCGTGGATGTCCTGGCGCTGGGCGGTGGACGACATGATCAAGTGGTTACGCACCAGCCATGCGACGAAGTGTGCGTCGTAATCGCTTAAGCCATGGTGTTTGCAAAAGGTCTGCGCCTCTTTCTCCCCCAGTGTCGAATGGTCGCCCCCGCGGCCTTTGGCGATATCATGGAATAGCCCCGCCAAGTAAAGCCGTTCCGGTTTCACCAGACGTGTAATGATATCGCTGGCCAGTGGAAATTCCGCGCCGAATTCCGCCACGGTGAATCGCCGCAAATTACGCACCACGAATAGGCTATGCTCGTCCACGGTATAGACATGGAATAGATCGTGCTGCATCTGACCCACAATGCGGCCAAATGCCGGGATATAGGCGCCGAGTACGCCATGGGCATTCATGCGCCGCAACTCATGGGTAATGCCGCGCGGCTGGCGCAGTATCTCCATGAACAGACTGCGGCAGGCGCTGTCCTGACGAAATTTGGCGTCGATGCGGTGCAGATTGGCACGCAACAGGCGTATAGTCTGGGCGCGCACGCCTTTGAGCTGGGGCTGTTGCTGCAGAATCAAAAATATTTCAAGCATGGCGTACGGGTTGCGTTCAAAGACCTTATTATTGCTGGCCTCGAGAAAGTCACCGCGCGCCTGAAAACGCCGGTTGATGATCTTCACTTTGGACTTGGTTGGTGCCAGGATGACTTCCTGGAAATGTTGCAGCAGTATCTCGTTCAGGCGCGCCAGTTCTTTTACGTTACGGTAATAATGTTTCATGAACTGTTCAACCGCCAGGCTGCCGTCGCTATCCTGGTAATGCATGTTCTTGGCGAGCACCCGCTGGTAATCGAACAGCAGGCGGTCTTCACGGTGTGCGGCGAGGTAATGCAGGCCACAGCGCACGTGCGCCAGCAAATTTCTACCGTGCACCAGGGTGCGGTATTCCGTCTCGCTCAGGAATCCTAAAGGTACGAGATCGTGCAGGGAGGCGGTATCGAACTGGCGTTGGGTCACCCAGGCGATCATTTGTATGTCGCGCAGCCCCCCTGGTCCTTCCTTCACGTTGGGCTCGAGATTGTACGCGGTGTCGTCGAAGTGTTGATGACGAGCTATCTGTTCGTGCCACTTGGCGGTGAAGAATTTTTTTCCCGGCCAGAGATTGGCGGCGCTGGTTTTTTTCTGCATCGCGGTGAATATTTCATTATCACCGGCCAACAGGCGCGCTTCCATGAGATTGGTGGCCACGGTGATGTCTTTCTTCGCTTCGCTCACGCAATCCTTGAGTGAGCGCGTGCTGTGGCCGACCTCCAGGCCCATGTCCCACAAAAAATTCAGCCATGCGGCGGCGAACGGCCGTATGCGCTCCTGAGTATTTTTCTCCAGGAGCAGCATGATGTCCACGTCCGATGCCGGATAGAGTTCGCCGCGACCGTAACCACCCACCGCCACCAGCGCGACGCGCATGCCGCCAGCCAGTAAGGGCTGATGATATTGCCAGGCACGCTGTAGCAGGTGATCCACGAGCTGCGCGTGGACGCCGATGATCTCGTGTGCCTTGCCGTCCTGAAAATAATGGTCTTTCAGCGTTGCACGCCCTTGTTTAAGGGTGTCGCGGAATAGGCTTAAGGGCGCGCCGCGAGCCTGGGGCAGGGCGCCGCTGTCCGCGCCCATGCGCGCCAAGGCCTGGTCGAATTCCTTGGCGTTAAAAATGTGTGTTTTGCTCAGGGACATAGACGTTCTGGACAGCGGTTACACACGAGCCGTGGGTTGCTCACGGATCATCTCCCGGCACCAGGGTGAGAATCTCATGGCCGGTCTCCGTGACCAGCACCGTATGTTCCCATTGCGCCGACAGGCTGTGGTCGCGGGTGACCACGGTCCAGTTGTCCGGCAGTAGCTTGACCTCTTTTTTGCCGGCATTGATCATGGGCTCGATGGTGAAGGTCATGCCGGCCATCAGCGCCATGCCGGTGCCGGGCTTACCATAGTGCAGCACCTGGGGGTCTTCGTGAAACTCGCGGCCTATGCCATGGCCGCAGTATTCGCGCACCACCGAACATTGCTGGCTCTCGGCGTACTCCTGGATCACATGCCCGATGTCGCCAAGGCGCACCCCGGGCCGCACCAGGGTGATACCTTTTAACATGCACTCGTGACTGATGCGCGCCAGGCGCTTGGCCTGTATCGAGGGCTCGCCGACGAAAAACATCTTGCTGGTATCGCCGTGATAGCCATCTTTGATGACGGTGACATCGATATTGACTACGTCGCCCTTTTTCAGCTTCTTATCGCCGGGTATACCGTGGCACACCTGATGATTCACCGAGGTGCAAATGGATTTAGGAAAACCGCGATAATTCAAGGGCGCGGGTATGGCATGTTGCTCGTTGACGATGTAGTCGTGGCAGATCCGATCCAGCTCGCCGGTGCTCACACCGGCCTGTACGTAGGGCGTAATCATTTTGAGCACTTCCGCCGCCAGACGGCCGGCGACGCGCATTTTTTCGATTTCTTCGGGGGTCTTAATAGTAACGGGCATAGTGGGAAACGTTCTGTACCTGACTGTAGTGAGTATCGAGGATTGCGGGCCTATATCAAAGTCCGAATGGCATGGCAAGCTTGCCACTGTACCTTATTTGCAAGCCGTTGACTCTCTTGGATAAACCCTATGCTGGGTGTTAACCCCCGTGCGCACGGTCTGGGCGTAACTGGCAAGGTTTAATACAAGCCGAAGTGCCTAAAATACCGGCAGATGGATGCGGCCCAGGTCACGGGGCAGCTTTACCTAGGGTAAAGGACCATATTTCATTGCCGCACGCCCCGCACTATGGTATAAAAGCGCGTTTTTAAAGGCCTTTATGGCCTAACTCATTGCACCATGTCGTGTTGGGTCATGGTGCTTACCTCACACATGGGCCGTCACAGGCACCCGGGTGCTCTGAACGCCAACGCAAGTTGGCCAGGGTGGGTGTTTGGGGTCCATGGCGGAATAACCCAAACGGAGAATTCAATGAGCACTGTTACCATGCGTCAAATGCTGGAGGCCGGTGTGCATTTCGGCCACCAGACGCGTTTCTGGCACCCCAAGATGC
Source organism: Gammaproteobacteria bacterium (assembly GCA_031416355.1). Classification (GTDB taxonomy): domain Bacteria; phylum Pseudomonadota; class Gammaproteobacteria; order Acidiferrobacterales; family UBA6901; genus JANNJF01. The sequence continues at coordinate 20,332 of JANOTM010000291.1, read as the reverse complement.
GTTCCTATATTTTCGGCGAGCGCAATAAAGTTCACATCATCAATCTGGAAAAAACCCTGCCGTTGTTCAACGATGCCATGAATTTTCTTGGCAAACTCGCATCGAACAAGGGCACCATTCTATTTGTCGGTACTAAGCGCCAGGCCGGTGACATCGTGCGTGAAGAAGCCACACGCTGCGGCATGCCGTTTGTGGATCATCGCTGGACCGGCGGCATGTTGACCAATTACAAGACCGTCAAGAAATCCATAGAGCGCCTCAAGACCCTCGAGGCCATGGAGCAAGACGGCAGTATGAGCAAACTCAATAAGAAAGAAGTATTGCTGCTGACGCGCGAACGCGAGAAGCTCAATCGCAGCCTGTCGGGCATCAAAAATATGCCGGGCCTGCCGGACGCGCTGTTTGTGATCGACGTGGGATATGAGTACATCGCCGTGTCCGAGGCGAAGAAGCTGAATATCCCCGTGGTCGCCGTGGTCGACTCCAATTGCAAGCCCGAGGGTGTGGACTACGTTATTCCCGGTAACGACGACGCCATCCGCGCCATACGCCTGTATGCCGCCGGCGCCGCCGACGCCATTATGGAAGGCCGCAACATGACTACCGTGCCCCTGCCGTCGGACGATGACGAATTTGTCGAGGTCAAGGACGACCCGAGCAAGATCAAAGTAGCGGCCAAGAAAAAACCAGCCGCCGTCTTTCCGCCCATGGAGGACGCTACCGACACCACTGGCGCCAAGGGGGCACCCGAGGTGCGTGCCACGGCGCGGCCGAAACCCAAAGCAGCCACGCCCGGCAAGTCCACAACCCGCAAGGGCGAGGACGAATAAAGAAACAGGGGGCCTCGCCCCCTTTTTTCTTGATACGAATATTGTAGGTTTAGCGATAGTGTGGGGATGCATATGACAATTACCGCAAGTCAGGTTAAAGATTTAAGAGAGCGCACCGGCCTCGGCATGATGGAATGCAAGGGCGCGCTCACCGAAACCCAGGGCGATATAGAAGCGGCCATCGAGTTGCTGCGCAAGAAGGCCGGCGCCAAAGTGGAAAAGAAATCCGGCCGCACCGCCGCCGAGGGTGCCATCGGCATTTTTCTTAAGGCCGATCGCACATTGGCGGCCATGGTGGAAGTCAATTCCGAAACCGACTTTGTCGCCAAGGGCGATGACTTCGCCGTTTTTGCCGCCACCATTGCCGCGTGTGTAGCGGCGAACAATCCGGCCGATGTCCCAGGGTTGAACGCGCTGGCGCTCGCTCCCGGTGCGCCCCAGACGGTTGCCCAGGTACGCGAAGGCCTGGTATCCAAGCTGGGCGAAAATATCGGCGTACGCCGGTTCGAGCGCTATGCCACGGAGCTAGGCCATATCGCGAGTTACCTGCACGGGCGCAAGATCGGCGTGCTGGTGGAATTGCGTGGCGGTGACGAAGCGCTGGCACGTGACATCGCCATGCACATCGCCGCAAGCCGCCCGCAGTGTGTGTCCAAGGATCAGGTGCCGGCGGAGTTGATCGCCAAGGAGAAGGATATCTTCACCGCCCAGGCGGCCGAAAGCGGCAAGCCGGCGGACATCATCGAAAAGATGGTGGGTGGCCGCATCAATAAATTTCTCGCGGAAATTACCTTATTAGGTCAGGCGTTTGTGAAAGATCCGGACACCAGCGTGGAAAAACTGCTTAAAAACGCCGGCGCCAGTGTGGTCCGGTTCCAGCGCTATGAAGTGGGTGAGGGCATCGAAAAGGCGTCTTCTGATTTTGCCGCCGAAGTCATGGCACAAGTAAAGGGAGGCTAGGCCTTGTCCGGTCAACCCCAGGAAAGCCCCGGGCGCGCCGCCTATCATCGTGTGCTACTTAAACTCAGCGGCGAGGCGCTCATGGGCGAAGATGCCTATGGCATCAATCGCCAGGTGTTGACGCGCATCGCCGCGGAGATCAAACAGATTTGCGCCACCGGTGTGCAGTTGGCACTGGTGGTGGGTGGCGGCAATATTTTTCGCGGGATCGCGCCGGCCGCCGCTGGTATGGATAGGGCCACCGCCGATTACATGGGCATGCTGGCCACGGTCATGAATTGCCTGTCCCTGCAGGATGCCTTGGAGCGCAGTGACGTGGCTACCGCGGTGCTTTCTGGGCTGAACATCGCGGCGGTAGTCGAGCCGTATTCCCGGCGCGCTGCCCTGGAACATTTAGCGGCGGGCCGCGTGGTCATCTTTGCTGCCGGCACCGGCAATCCCTTTTTTACCACCGATACCGCTGCCAGCCTGCGCGGCCTGGAGATTGGCGCCGACGTGGTGCTCAAGGCCACCAAGGTGGATGGTGTTTATACCAAGGACCCGGCGCGCCATAGCGACGCCGTGCGCTACGATAGTCTGACCTACGACGAGGTGCTGGAAAAGCGCCTGGGCGTGATGGATGCCACCGCCATCGCCCTGTGCCGCGAACAAGGCCTGCCGCTACGGATATTCAACATCAACAAGTCGGGTAGCATGTTGCGCATCGTCATGGGCGAGAACGAGGGCACCCTGATACACAGCGGAGGCTAGTGATGCAAGACGTGATTGCTAAAACCAATAAAGACGCGGAAACCCGCATGGTCAAGTCCACCGAGGCCCTCAAGGCCACTTTGGAAAAGATCCGCACCGGCCGCGCCCACGTGAGTCTATTGGATCATATCCATGTGGACTATTATGGTACGCGCACGCAGCTCAGTCAGGTGGCCAGCGTCAGCGTGGGTGATGCGCGCACCCTGACGATTACGCCGTTCGACAAAAGCATGGTGCAGGCGATAGAAAAGGCGATACTTGAATCCGATCTGGGTTTGAACCCCGCCACCGCAGGGCAGGTAATACGCGTCCCTTTGCCGGCGCTGACGCAAGAGCGGCGCAAGGAGTTGGGCAAGGTAGTGCGCAATGAAGGCGAAGAAGCCAAGATCGCCATACGCAACGTACGGCGCGATGCCTTGGCGCATCTAAAAGACGCACTGAAAAAGAAGGAGATCTCCGAGGATGACGAAAAACGCGCCCACGACTCAGTGCAAAAATTGACCGATCGCTATACCGCCGACGTCGACAAGCTGGTCGCCGCCAAGGAAAAGGACCTGATGGCGCTCTAGTCTATGACTTGCGGCTCCCGACGGAGCCGTTATCCTGGCCACGCCCCGCACCATGACAGAAACCAAAACCAGCTGCCCTACCTGCGTTACGTCCCCGGCCATACCGCGGCACGTGGCGGTGATCATGGATGGCAACGGACGCTGGGCCAAGAGTCGCGGGCTGCCGCGCATCGCCGGACACCGGCAGGGAGTGGAGACGGTGCGCGATATGGTCGCCGTTTGCGGCGACAAGGGCATAGAATACCTCACGCTGTTTGCCTTTAGCAGCGAGAACTGGCGCCGTCCGGAAACCGAAGTGCGCCTGCTGATGGAACTGTTCATGCTGGCGCTAGAACGCGAAATCAAAAAGCTGCATACCAACAAGGTGCGTTTCCGGGTCATCGGCGACACCGCCGCCTTCGGCGAAAAAATCATCGAGCGTATCCGCACCGGTGAGGCCCTGACCCGCGACCACACCAAGCTCACGCTGACCATCGCGGCGAATTACGGGGGACGTTGGGATATCGCTCAGGCGTGCCGTCAGATGGCGCAACGCGCCGCCGCCGGCGAACTGGATCCCGCCGGCATTACCCCGGATAGCATAGAGCCATTTCTCAGCATGGCCGGCATGCCTGAACCCGACCTCTTTATTCGTACCGGCGGCGAACAGCGCATCAGCAATTTCCTACTGTGGCAGCTGGCGTATACCGAACTCTATTTCACCCCGGTGTTATGGCCGGAATTCGATCGCGCCCAGTTCGATGCCGCCTTGGCCTCGTATGCTGGACGCCAGCGGCGCTTTGGCCATACCGGCGAGCAGATCGAAGCGACGCTGCCGGGTGCCGGACGGCATGCTTAAGTTACGCCTGCTGACCGCCGCGGTACTCATCCCCCTGATGATATGGGCGACCTACGCCTTACCTACCCTAGGCCTGGGTGCCTTGATGGGCGTTTTTATTTTAGCGGCGGCGTGGGAGTGGGCGGGCTTATGCGGCATAGCCGCTGGGCGTGGCCGGATACTATATATAGGCGCCGTGGTCATCGCCGGTGTGCTGTTGTATCGCGCACCCGTCGCACCCGTCATGCTGCTTAGCGCGGCGTGGTGGCTATGGGCCTTATTTGAAATGGTGTATTACCGCGATGTACGTGCCGGTCTACTGGCATCACGTGCCGGCAAGGTGATCAGCGGATTGTTTGTCCTGGTGCCGGCGTGGATTGCGCCTTTATGGTTGCACGCCAGTCAAGCGGACGGCTGGATGCTGGTGTTGTTTTTACTGGTGCTGGTATGGTCGGCCGATTCCGGCGCCTACTTTGCTGGCAAGGCCTGGGGTAAAACGAAAATTGCCCCACACATTAGTCCCGGCAAGAGCCGCGAGGGTGTGCTGGGGGGTCTGGTTGTAGTGGGGCTAGTGGCACTGATGAGTGGGCTGTGGGTGTGGCGGTTTGCACCGGGCAAGTTACTGATGTGGGTGCTGTTGGCCATGGGGGTCGCCCTGATCTCGGTGATCGGCGACCTGATGGAAAGCCGTTTCAAGCGCGCCGCCGGAGTCAAGGACAGCGGCAATTTGCTGCCGGGCCACGGCGGTGTGCTGGATCGCATCGATGCCTTTACCGCCGCTGCGCCTTTCTTCGTCCTCGGATGGATATATCTGGGTTTAGCGGCGTGAGCCCCGTGTCCATTTCGGGTTCCACCGACCAGGGTAAGCCGGCGCGTTTACAGGGTATCACCATACTCGGTTCTACAGGCTCCATAGGCGTCAATACCCTGGATGTGGTGGCGCGCCATCCCCATCGTTACCGCGTGGTCGCCCTGACAGCGAACACCCAAGTGGACCGCTTGTTCGAGCAATGCCGCCGCTTTCTTCCGCAGGTGGCGGTGATGCTGGATGTTACCGCCGCGGCCGACCTTAAGAATAAGCTTGCGGCCACAGGTCTGGCGGTGGAGGTGCTGTCCGGCCCGGCGGGTCTCACCCGGGTTGCGGCCTTGCCGGAGGCCGATATGGTCATGGCCGCCATTGTCGGTGCCGCCGGCCTGTTGCCTACTTTGGCCGCGGTGCGCGCCGGTAAACGTATATTGCTGGCGAACAAAGAGTCCCTGGTCATGTCCGGACACATTATGATGCAAGAAGCGACCGCCTCGGGTGCGCAATTGCTCCCCATAGACAGCGAGCATAATGCCATTTTTCAATGTATGCCCGCGGGCTATCGCACCGGCACCGAGCCGCGCGGTGTGCGCCGAATACTCCTGACGTGCTCCGGCGGGCCGTTTCGCGCCACCCCTCCGGAAGACTTGGAGGCGGTGACCCCGGATCAGGCGTGTGCGCATCCGCGCTGGGTGATGGGGCGCAAGATCTCAGTGGATTCGGCCACCCTCATGAACAAAGGACTGGAATTGATCGAGGCCTGCCGCCTGTTCCGCGTCACGCCGGACCAGGTCGAGATTGTTATTCATCCCCAGAGTGTGGTGCATTCACTTGTGGAATATACTGACGGCTCGGTATTGGCACAGCTAGGTAATCCGGACATGCGTACCCCCATTGCCCATGCCCTGGCGTGGCCGGAGCGCATCGAGTCGGGGGTCAAAAGCCTGAATCTTTTTGAAATCGGTCGTCTCGATTTCGAGCCGGCGGATATGCAGCGCTTTCCCTGCCTACGGCTCGCCTACGAGGCGGCCGTGGCCGGGGGGACGGCGCCGGCCATACTCAATGCCGCGAATGAAGTGGCGGTGCACGGATTTCTCGAGGGCCGGGTCGGTTTCAACCAAATTTCGCGGATTATTGAACATACCTTGGCAGAAGTGATCGTAAGCGGGGAAGCGGAACTTGACGCTATACTGGCGGATGACGCCCGCGCCCGCGCCGTGGCCCTGCGGTATATTGCCGGGCTCAAGCATAATATTAAGACCGTCGCCCGGCAGTAGGTGGCGCCCATGGATATCTCTAACATAATAGTGGGATCTGAATGATAGGATTTCTCCATACCCTGCTCGCCTTTGTGATCGCCATTGCGGTGCTGGTGGTGGTGCACGAATTTGGACACTACTGGGTAGCCAAGACCTTAGGGGTGAAGGTGCTACGTTTTTCCGTGGGGTTTGGCCGGCCACTATGGACACGCCGTTTTGGCCGCGATCAGACCGAGTTCGTGCTGGCAGCCATACCCTTGGGCGGCTACGTGAAGATGCTGGATGAAAACGACGGCAAGGTGGCCAAAAAAGACCTGGCGCGCGCGTTCAATCGCCAGTCTCTGCCGAAACGGGCCGCCATTGTTCTGGCAGGACCGCTGTTTAATTTTCTTTTCGCTATTCTCGCCTACTGGCTGTTATTCAGCATCGGCACCGAAGGCACCAAACCGGTAGTGGGTAAGGTGGTCGCTAATTCCATTGCCGCCCACGCTGGCTTCGAGACCGGCGATGAGCTCTTGAGCATCGCCGGCAAGCCGGTGGCAAGCTGGGAACAGCGTCGCTTGTATCTTTTCAAGCAGGCGCTGGACAAAAAAACCGTTGCGGTGGAAGTACGCGATGCACAGGGTCAGCTATCCACCCGTTATTTGGATCTTTCCGGCCTGAGCGCCAACCAAGTGAGCACCGGCCTACTGGAAAAAGGCCTGGGCCTTTATCCCTACATACCCGACACCCCGCCGGTATTGGATTATTTGAAAGAGGAGGGAGCGGCCGCTAAGGGCGGCCTGCGCAAGGGCGATAGGATAATCGCCATTGATGCCAAACCCATGGGTGTCTGGGAAGACGTGCGCGCCACCATCCACGCCAGCCCTGGGCGCGTCCTGCACTTTACCATCGAGCGCGACGGCGGGCGTCTTAACTTGGCGGTTACACCCGACAAGCTCGAGGAAGCGGGGGAACAGGTGGGGCGCCTAGGTGTCGGCCCCTTGGCCCCCGAGTATCCAGCGCATATGCGTGTCTGGACACGGCTCGATCCGGTGACGGCATTGTCCGAGGGTGCCCAAACAACCTGGCTTATGTCGGCGCTCACGCTGAAAATGCTGGGCAAAATGATTACGCTGGAAGTATCCACCAAGACCATCAGCGGTCCCATCACCATCGCCCAGTATGCGGGATATTCCGCCAAGGTAGGATGGGACCGGTTCCTCATGTTCCTGGCGGCGGTCAGCATTAGTTTAGGCGTATTGAATCTGTTGCCAGTGCCGGTGCTGGATGGTGGCCATCTGCTGGTTTATGTGATCGAGGCGATAAAAGGCGGTCCGTTGTCGGAGCGCACGTTGCAATGGGGTCAGCAGATCGGCATCATGCTGCTGTTCGCGCTCATGTCCCTGGCGTTCTACAATGATTTTGCGAGAATACTGCAATAACCCACGCCCCCATTCTTTTTGCCGACCATACATATTAATGAAAAAGCTGCTTGCGGTTGTGATGGTGTGTGTGACGTGGATGTCCTCCTCGCATGCGATAGAAACCTTCGTTATCCGCGACATACGCGTCGAGGGCCTGCAAAGGGTAGCCGCCGGCACGGTATTTAATTACCTCAGCCTCAAGGTTGGCGACATCCTTACCGAAGACAGCGCGCGCGACGCCATACATAGCTTGTTCAAGACCGGATTTTTCAAAGACGTGCAGCTCGAACGCAGCGACGATGTACTGGTGGTGAAGGTCGTGGAGCGGCCATCTATAGACACCATCAAGATTACCGGCACCAAGGATCTGGAAGAGGACGCCCTGAAAAAAGGACTCAAAGAAGTGGGCCTGGCGGAAGGACGGGTGCTGGACAGCTCGGTGCTCGACAAAACCGAGCAGGAACTCAAGCGCCAATATTTCAGCCGCGGGCGTTATGCGGTGAAGGTCAAAACCACGGTTACCCCGCTGGAACGCAATCGCGTCGCGATACTCATTGAGGTATCGGAAGGGCGGGTTGCCAAGATCAACCAGATCGCCTTGGTCGGAAACAAATCCTTCAGCGATAAGGAACTGCTCGGTACTTTTAAGCTCAGTCCGACCACCTTGTTCAGTTTTCTCACCAAACACGATCAATATTCAAAACAGCAATTGAGCGGTGACTTGGAGTCGTTGCGCAGTTTCTACCAGAACCGCGGGTTTCTCGAATTCAACGTCGACTCGACCCAGGTCTCCATTACCCCCGACAAACAGCAGATCTATGTCACGGTAAATCTGACCGAAGGCAAGAAGTTCACCGTCTCCAGCGTTAAACTCGCGGGCAAACTCATCGTCCCCGAAGACGAGTTGCGCAAACTCATCAGCATCCAGCCGGGCGACGTGTTTTCGCGCAAAGAGTTGACCGAGAGCGGTAAACGCATCAGCGATCGGGTAGGCGACGATGGTTATGCATTCGCCAATGTCAACGCCATGCCGGATATCGACCGCGCGCACAGCACCGTGGCATTCACTTTCTTTGTCGATCCCGGGCAACGCGTGTATATACGCCGTATCAATATCCACGGAAATATCGGCACCAACGACTATGTGTTACGCCGGGAAATGCGCCAGCTCGAGGGCGCCTGGTTCTCCACCACCAAGGTCCAGCGCTCGCGCGAACGCCTGCAGCGCCTAGGTTACTTCGACGAGGTGACGATCGACACCCCGGCGGTTGCCGGCAGCGCGGATCAGGTGGACATCACCGTCACCGTCAAGGAACGCCTGGTGAACAATTTTCTCGCCAGCGTCGGCTACTCCGATGTGGATGGGGTGATCTTAAGCGCCAATATCACCTTGAAGAACGTTTTCGGCACTGGTAAGGAATTAAGCACCAATGTCGATACCAGCAAATCCAACAAGAATTTTAATATTAGCTATCTCGATCCTTATTACACCCCCGAGGGTATCAGCCGGAGTCTCAATATTTACTCCAGCCGGGTAGATACGGCTGCCGCCAATACCGCGGCATATAATTCAGCCACCATCGGTGCGGGTGTGCTGTATGGCATCCCCATCGCCGAAGATAGAACAGTGAGTATTGGCCTCGCCTATGAGGGCCTGACGCTGGACGTGTCCCCCACCAGCTCCAAGATCGCGAATGATTACGTCGCCAAATACGGCGATAAAAATGGGATATTTAGGGCCACCCTCGGCTGGGCCTACGATACCCTGGACAATCCCATATTTCCGTCGCGCGGCACGGTGCATCGTATTTTTAGCGAGACCGCGGTACCCGGCGGCGATCTGGAATATTATAAGTTGACGTATACCGCCGTGCATTACATGCCGCTCAGCAAGCGTACGACTTTCAAAATTAAGGGTGATTTAGGCTATGGCGGAGGTTACGGCGACACCACCGAAATGCCGTTTTATAAGAATTTCTTTGCCGGCGGCAGTAGTTCGGTGCGTGGCTACCGTTCACGTACCCTCGGTCCCAAGGATGTGGGCGGACGACCGGATCCAACCCTGCCGGTGGGCGGCAGCTCGCGGGTTTTAGGCAATATGGAGCTACTTTTCCCGGTACCCGGTACCTCCAGCGACAACAAATCAATGCGCTTGAGTGTATTTATGGATACCGGTATGGTGTACGGGCCCGGGGAAAATATGGATATCAGCCAATTGCGTTATTCCACGGGCGTGGCGTTCAGCTGGTATTCACCGGTCGGGCCCTTGAGCATCAGTTTTGGCAAAGCACTCAATGCCGAACCGGCGGACCGCAAGGAAAGTGTGCAGTTTACCCTAGGCACATCGTTTAGATAGTATTGTGAACCCCGTTGGAGACGCGCAGCAAGCATGAAACTGACCGCACCCCGCTTGATCCGATTCGTCCTGTTTGCCGTGGCCCTGCTGGCCGCGGGACAGGCAAATGCCGTGGAACTCAAGATCGGCTATGTCAACGCCGCCAAGGTGATCGACCAGGCGCCGCAAGGGGAAGTCGCCTTGAAGAAACTCGAGGCCGAGTTCGGTGCGCGCGATAAAGAGCTGGTGGTGGCGCAGAATAAAATCAAGCAGATGGAAGGGGATCTGGAAAAGAACGCCCTGGTTATCAAGGAAACGGAGCGGCGCGCCAAAGAACGCGAGTTGCTGGTGCTCAAGCGCGAACTCAAGCGCGCGACCCAGGAATTTCGCGAGGATTACAATCAGCGCCGCAACGAAGAGCTCGCGGTGTTGCAGAAGGTCGCTTATAAAGCCATAGTGGAAATCGCCAAGCAGGAAAGGTACGACCTTATCCTGCACGAAGGCGCGGTCTATGCCAGTGACCGGATCGATATCACCGATAAGGTGCTGAAAACACTCGGCAGGCAATAATCATCCGGACGGACCAATGGCTGTGACCCTGGCGGAGCTGGCAAAACGTTTTCACTGTGAACTACGCGGTGATGCCGGAGTGGAAATCGATGGTGTAGCGTCGCTCGCGTCGGCCGGTCCGCGGTCCATCACCTTTGTCGCTAATCCGGCCTATCTTCCCCAGCTCGCACATACCAAGGCCGGTGCGGTGCTCCTATGTGCCGCGGACGCCGCGGGCTATGCCGGCAGCGCCCTGATTACCAGCAACCCGCACTTAAGTTTTGCGCGCATACTGGCCTATCTGCACCCGGAGCCGCGCCATGCCCCCGGTGTGCATGCCAGCGCCCTGGTCGATCCCGGTGCACGCCTGGCCGCGAGTGCAGCGGTCGGTGCGCTCGTGGTAATCGAAAGCGGCGCGATTATCGGCGAACGTGTGTATATTGGCCCCGGCTGCCATATTGGCGGCGAGGTACATATTGGCGATGACTCGCGCCTGCTGGGGCGAGTGACCGTGCTCGAAGGCTGCCGCATAGGCAAACACGCCGTCATCCATCCGGGCGCGGTGATCGGCAGCGACGGTTTTGGATTTGCACGTGATGGCGTACGTTGGGAGAAGGTCCGGCACTTGGGACGCGTTATTATCGGTGACGATGTGGAAATAGGCGCCAATACCACCATCGATCGCGGCGCGATGGACGATACGATAATCGGCGATGGAGTAAAGTTGGATAATCTCATACAAATTGCGCACAACGTCCAAATCGGCGAACATAGCGCGCTGGCCGCATGTGTAGGGGTAGCCGGCAGCGCCAAGATAGGCAAACGCTGCGCCATCGGTGGCCAGGCCGGCGTACTGGGACACTTGGAAATCGCCGACGATGTACAGGTCGCCGCCACCTCCCTTGTGACAGGGTCTGTCAGTACTCCGGGCATGTATTCATCCAGCATACCGGCGGAACCAGTAGCGCTTTGGCGCAAGAATGTCGCGCGTCTGCGTCAGCTGGATGATGTAGTGCGCCGGCTCATAAAACTTGAACGGAAAATATCCAAGTAATCGAGGGAGATAAATTTGAACAGGCTGGACATATATAATGTGCTTAAGCATCTCCCGCACCGCTATCCGTTTCTGCTCATTGACCGGGTATTGGATTATACGGAAGACAAATCCCTGGTGGCCATCAAGAATGTCACCATCAATGAACCCTTTTTTCAAGGACACTTTCCCAATCGGCCGGTGATGCCGGGCGTGCTGGTCATCGAGGCCATGGCCCAGGCCTGTGGTCTGCTTTCGTTCAGAACGTTGAATACAGTGCCTGGCAAGACGTCGGTGTATCTTTTTGTCGGTATCGACAAGGCACGCTTCAAGCGTCCGGTGGAGCCGGGCGACCAGTTGCGCATTGAAGTGACCATCACCCGCAAGATGCACAACATCTGGAAGTTTGCCGCCAGCGCCAAGGTCGATGATGAACTATGCTGTAGTGCAGATTTAATGTGTACATATAAGGAATACGATTAAGTGATCCACCCGCAGGCCCTAATCGATCCGTGCGCGCGCCTCGCGGCGGATGTGCATATCGGTGCATTTTCCATTATCGGTCCGGATGTGGACATCGGTGCCGGTACCTGGATAGGACCGCACACAGTCATCCATGGCCCCACGCGCCTGGGGCGCGACAATAAGATTTTCCAGTTTTCCTCCATAGGCGAAGCCCCGCAGGACATGAAATACGCCGGCGAACCGACGCGCCTGGAGATCGGCGACCGCAATGTCATCCGCGAGAGCTGTACTTTCAGTCGTGGGACTGTCAGCGGCGGCGGTGTTACGCGCGTCGGCTGCGACAATTTATTTATGGCCTACGTGCACGTGGCCCACGATTGCCAGGTGGGTAGCCATACTATTTTCGCCAACAACGCGAGCCTGGCGGGTCACGTGGAGGTCGGCGACTATGCCATCCTTGGCGGGTTCACCGGCATCCATCAATTTTGCCGCGTCGGTGCCCATTGCATGACCGGCATCGCTACCATCAGTTTCAAGGACATACCGCCATACCTACTGGTCAACGGCAATACCGCCAAGCCGTATGGTTTGAATCTGCGCGGCCTCAAGCGCCGCGGATTTACCGAGGCGGCGATAGCCGCGCTACGCAATGCCTATAAAACCATTTATCGCTCTGGCCTGCGCCTCGAGGTTGCGCTGAATGAATTGAGTGAATCGGCGACGCTGTTTGCCGAGGTGGAGCAGTTTACCAACTTCATCCGCCAGTCCGAACGCGGCATTATCCGTTAGCCAAGGAGAGACCGCATGATCCGCCATGGTCGCGAATTACATCCCGGAACCGCGGTCTCTTCCCTCATCCGGCCCTGCGGGCCTCCTTCTCCCGTACGCGGGAGAAGGAGAGTACGTGCGGCCTGCGGCCGGGTTCCTGGGTAGGTGATGTCGAGTAATAATTCCATCCTGCGCATCGGCGTAGTCGCCGGCGAAGCGTCCGGTGATCTACTCGGCGCGCGCCTGATCAAATCCCTGCAACGCCATTTGCCCAATGCCCGGTTCGAAGGTGTCTGCGGACCCGAAATGAAGGCGCTCGGCTGTCACAGCCTATTTCCCATAGAACGCCTATCGGTCATGGGCCTGACCGAGGTGCTGGCGCGCTACCTGGACCTGCGGCGCGCGCGCACCCAAGTGATACGCCATTTCCACGAGCATCCACCGGATCTTTTTATCGGTATCGATTCGCCCGGATTTAATCTCGGCATAGAACACGCGTTGCGGCGGCGCGGTATTCCTACGGTGCATTATGTCAGCCCGCAAGTATGGGCCTGGCGTACCTGGCGCGTGCGCAAGATCCGCGCAGCAGTCGATCTCATGTTGACCTTGTTTCCGTTCGAAGAGCGGTTTTACCGCGAGCATAATGTCCCGGCGAAATTCGTCGGCCATCCGCTGGCCGATGAAATCAGTGGCGTGTACGATCCCAAGGAATACCGCGCGCGTCTTAAACTACCCGTAGACCAGCGCACCATCGCGCTATTGCCCGGCAGCCGCGTAACCGAACTCAATGCGCATGCGGATATTTTTGTAAAGACGGCGATGTGGCTACATGAGCGCAATCCACAGATACAGTTCGTCGTGCCGTTCGTCAATCGCGCCACGCGTTTGATCTTTGAAGATGCCATCAAGCGCCACGCCGCCTGGGACCTGCCCATCACGCGCATACATGGACATTCGCGCGACGCCATGGCGGCGTCCGACGTGGTGCTGCTCGCCTCTGGCACTGCGACCCTGGAGGCCTTGCTGCTGCGGCGCTTGATGGTAGTCACCTACCGGGTGTCGCCGCTGAGTTACTGGCTGATCAAAAAATTTTCACACGTCAAACTCTACGCCATGCCTAATCACCTGGCTGGCAGCGAAGTCGTGCCGGAGCGCCTGCAATCCGACGCCCAGCCGGAAAAACTCGGTCTGGCCATAGAACGCTTCCTCCACTATCCGGGTCAGGGAGTGCGAGTAATGCGCGCGTATGAAAAAATCCACGAGGAACTACGCGGCCCCGGCAGCGAGCAAGCGGCGCTGGCCATAACAGCCTTGCTTGAACAGCATGCACACGCAGCAGCATAATCCCGTGGCCAGCCTGATAGCCGGTGTCGACGAGGCCGGCCGCGGCCCCTTGGCCGGCCCGGTCTACGCCGCCGCCGTCATCCTCGATCCGGCCCGCATGGTGGTGGGGTTGGCGGATTCCAAAACACTGAGTGCCGCCCGCCGCGATACGCTTGCGCTGGAAATCCGCGCGCACGCCTTGTGCTGGGCGCTGGGTATGGCGACGGTGGAGGAGATCGACCGGCTGAATATCCTGCAGGCCAGCCTACTGGCCATGACACGGGCGGTGGCGGCGCTTTCCATGGCGCCGTCCCTGGCCCTGGTGGACGGCAACCGCGCGCCGTCCCTGGCGTGTACGGTGCGCACCATCGTCGGCGGCGATGCCTCCGAACCCGCCATCTCCGCCGCCTCCATCCTCGCCAAGGTGGCGCGCGATGCGGTCATGTGCTCGCTCGACGCCCTATACCCCGGCTACGGATTCGCCCGCCACAAGGGCTATCCGACCGCCGCCCATGTGAGCGCACTCGAGCAACTGGGTGTGAGTCCGGTGCACCGGCGGAGTTTTGGCCCGGTGCGGCGGTTGCTGGAGCCTTGAATCGAGAAAGGAGGTTACTTTGCCGAGTAGTCTCTATAGATATGGGTTTTAAAATCTGAAAAATCAGCAAAAATCTCCGCCCAAGCTCCTTCACTACCAAATTTCAGTCTATACACTATGATTATTGATTATTACTTACCTCCGGGCGCGGCATAACTTAATAATTGGCAAGGCGCGTCGGAATCTCTAGGTTTTTGATATGCCGGGCGGGTGATCCTCTGCCCGCGTCGTATTGGCACTGCCGACGCACTAGCGATGTCGGTCTTCTGGAGCGGTGAGAATGACCCTAGTGCCGGCAAGGTACGGGACAATAAGCAGCGAGGCAAAAATAAGGGGGAGTATGAACACGCGTCTAGGATACACACTCACGATTTTCTCACTTCTGGTCTTGGTAGGACTCAGTGCCTGCGACTCGCGTAAAAAGCCCGAGATCGCCGCGCAGGATCCGACTTGGAGCAGCATCATCAGCGCGCGCACCTCTGGTCTGGTATCGCGCAAGAGTAAAGTGCGGGTGGTGTTTGTCAATGATGTCGTTGGCAAGGAGTTGGTAGGCCAGGATGCCGGTGATTATCTCAAGTTCGATCCGTCCATCAAGGGCAGTGCTAGTTTCGTGAGCGAGCGCGAAATCGTATTCGCGCCGCAGCAAGACTTGACACAAGGACGCTACTACCAGGCTGTGCTCAAGCCCAAGGGTCTCATCGGCATTCCCGAGCGTCTCGATGAGTATGAATTTTTATTCCAGGCCATGGCCCAGGAATTCGAAGTGACCACCGCCGGCCTTACCTCCAGCCCCGATAGTGACAAGAAAATGGTCTTGACCGGCGCCCTGGTTACTGCCGACGTCGACGAAGCGGAGCGCGTCGAAAAGGTATTGTCCGCGACCTATCGCGGTCAAGCCGTCAAAATCGATTGGCAGCACAATCCCGACGGCCGGCGGCATGATTTTAATATTGCCGGTCTGGAGCGCGATACCAAAAATCAGTCTATAAAATTGCTATGGAACGGTAAGCCCATCGAGGTCGATAACCAGGGTGAGCGCGACATTGAGGTGCCAGCGCGCAATGTCTTCAAGATCACCCAGGTCCAAATCGCACGCGATACCCAGCAGTACATAGAAGTATTTTTCTCCGATACGCTCGATGCGCACCAGAACCTCAGTGGCTTGGTGCGCCTAGGCAATGGTGGATTTACCGTGCGTGTCGATGGCAGCCAGCTAAAGATATACCCGGACCGCGGCGTTGAGGGCGATGTGGAGGTGACTATCGATGCCGGCGTGCGCAATGCCAAAGGTGAGCGTCTGGCCGCCGAGACCAAGCAAACCGTTACTTTTGTCAGCGAGAAGCCCAAGCTGCGTTTCGTCGGCAAGGGCGCGATTCTGCCCGACAATAAGGTTCTGAGTGTGCCATTCGAAGCCGTTAATTTGCGTGCCGTGCACGTCACCGCGTTCCGCGTATATGAAAATAACGTCGGCCAATTCCTACAGACCAACAAACTCGACGGTAGCAGCGAACTCAACCGCGTCGGTCGCTATCTGTGGCGCAAGACCGTGCGCTTGACTTCGCCGGAGGCCAATAAGTGGAACCGCTACAGCATCGATGTCAGCGATTTATTCCGCGAACATCCGGGCGGTCTGTTCCGTTTGAGTTTGTCATTTGTGCGCGCCGACTCGACCTTTGTCTGTCCTGGCCAGACACTGACGGCGGTGGACGAAGCCGAGAAAATGCCCAAGAGCGCAGACGACTATGGCGCGCAGGAATACAGCGCTTGGGACTATGCCGAGGATTACTACGGTCAAAATCAAGAAGACAATAGCTGGAGTGAGCGCGAGGACCCGTGTAAGTCGGCCTACTATCGTTATGCCCCGGGCATCAAGGACGAGCGCAATTTCCTGGCATCCAATATCGGTCTCTTGGCCAAGCGCGATGCGCGCGGCCACTTGCTGATCGTCGCCACCGATCTGCGCAACGCCACGCCGCTCAAGGGCGTCGAACTGGCATTGATGAATTTCCAGAATCAACAGATAGCAAAACTCAGCACCGGCGGTGACGGTTTTGCCGAGCTCGATGCGAAGGATGCACCGTTCTATATTATCGCCAGCAAGGATGGCCAAAAAGGATATTTGAAACTGAGTAATGGCGCGGCGCTACCGACCAGCCATTTCGACGTCGGTGGCGAAGAGGTGCGCGCCGGTATCAAGGGTGTGATTTATGGAGAGCGCGGTGTTTGGCGCCCCGGTGACGATATTCATCTTACCTTCGTGCTACAGGACCGCGACAAGAAACTGCCGCCCGGACACCCCGTGGCCATGGAGTTGTACAATCCCAAGGGGCAGCTCATACAGACCTTGAGCAATAGTACGCCGGTCAACGGCTTCTACCGATTTACCCTCAGGACCGCCGCCGAGGCGCCGACTGGAAATTGGACCGCCAAGGCGGTGATCGGCGGCACCACCTTCAGCAAGTCGCTGCCGATCGAGACCGTGATGCCCAACCGCCTCAAGGTCGAACTGGATTTCGGCAAGGCGCGCCTGCTCGGTTCGGAAACACTCAAGGGTAAGCTCTTCGGCCAGTGGTTGAGCGGTGCCACCGCCGCCGGCCTCAAGGCCGACGTGAAACTGAAGCTCACGCCCGCGCCTACCCACTTCGAGCGCAACGCCGATTTTGTGTTCGATGATCCGGCACGCGAGTTCAAGAGCGAACCGGAAGTGGTTTTCGAAGACACGCTCGATGATCAGGGGCGCGCCACCCTCAGCCGTAAACTCGATTTGGACAAGCAGGCACCCGGCATGTTGACCGCCAGCTTTACCAGCCGGGTGTTCGAGCGCGGTGGCGCCTTTAGCACCTCGCGCATGTCCTTGCCGTATTCACCTTACGATAACTATGTCGGCATCAAACTACCCCAGGGCGACCAGTCGCGTGACATGTTGCTCACGGACAAATCTCATGCGGTGGAAATCGCCACCTTGAGTGCCGACGGCAAGCCGGTGTCGCTCAAGTCGGTGCAGGTCACTTTATACAAGGTCGATTGGCGTTGGTGGTGGGATCGCTCCGGTGATTCTCTCGCGCAGTACGCGAGCGCCTCGCACTCGAGCGTGGTGCACCAGGGCAAGATCGCGACCAGCAATGGCCGCGGTCTATGGAATTTCGACATCAAATATCCGGCCTGGGGCCGTTACCTGGTGCGCGCCTGCGATACCGAAGGCAATCACTGTACCGGCAAACTGTTCTATATCGATTGGCCGGGTTGGGCCGGTCGTGCGCGTGAGCAGGCCGGGCCGGGGGCCAGCGCCTTGAGTTTCACCGCCGATAAACAGGAATATAACGTCGGTGAGTTGGCCAAGCTGCAGTTGCCCGAGGCCACCCAGGGCCGCGCCCTGGTGACGCTGGAAAGCGGCACCCGCATACTCGAACAGCGCTGGATCGAATTCGGCAAGGATCACACCAGCTTCAATGTGCCCATCACCCAGGGCATGAGCCCGAATGTGTACGTGAGCGTCACGCTGATACAACCGCACGCGGGCAAGGACAACGATCGTCCGATACGCCTCTACGGCATCATCCCGCTCAAGGTCAACGACCCCAAGACGCGTCTCAGTCCGGTGGTGCATGCGCCCGAGGAATGGGCGCCGGAGTCGAGCGTTGTGGTCGAGGTGAGCGAACGCGACGGTCGCGCCATGACTTATACCTTGGCGGTGGTCGACGAGGGTCTGCTCGGGCTTACCAGCTACAAGACACCGGCGTTGCACGACCACTTCTATAAGCGCGAGGCCCTGGGTGTCAGCACCTGGGATTTATTTGATGAGGTCGCCGGCGCTTACGGCGGCGAACTCGAACGCCTGTTGGCCCTGGGCGGTTCCGATGCCGTCAAGGCGGAAGACATGCAGGACGACAAGAAGCGCTTCCCGCCGGTGGTGCGTTTCCTCGGTCCCTTCGAGCTCAAGGCTCAGGGCAAGAACAAGCATGATTTGAAACTGCCGCCGTATGTGGGCGCGGTGCGCGTCATGGTGATCGCCGGACAGGATGGCGCCTATGGCACCGCCGACAAGTCGGTGTACGTGCGCCAACCGCTCATGTTGCTCGCCACCGTGCCGCGCGTGCTCGGTCCGGGCGAGGAGCTGACCGTGCCGGTATCTTTGTTTGTCATGGACAAGGACATCCGCGAGGTAAATCTCAAGATCGAGGCCGATAAGCACTTCGAGATCGTCGGCGGCGACACCGTCAAGGTCAACTTCACGCGCCCGGAGGAAAAGCTCGGTCTGTTGCGTCTCAAGGTACGCTCGGCCCTCGGTAAGGCACGGCTCGGTTTCGTCGCCACCGCCGGCAAGCACCAGGCACGCAGCGAGATCTATGTCGACATCCGCAGCCCCAATCCGCCCACCAGCCAGTATCAACGCAAGGCGCTCAAGCCGGGCGAGACTTGGGAGGCGCAGGTGCTGCCGCATGGTTTGGAGGGCACCAACGTGGTGAGCATGGAGATCTCGGCGGTGCCGCCGCTCAATTTGGAACGCCGTCTGCAATATCTCATACGCTATCCGCACGGCTGTATCGAGCAGACCACGTCGGCGGCCTTCCCGCAGATCTATTTGCCGGCGCTGGTAAAACTCAGCGACGACAAAAAGAAGGAAGTGGAACACTACGTGCAAGCCGGTGTTGATCGCCTGCGTGGTTTCCAGATGCCCAACGGCGGCTTTACCTATTGGCCGGGGGGCTTTGCGACCTCGGCTGGTTATGAGGCCTACAACGGTTGGTCGACGAACTACGCCGGGCACTTCTTGCTGGAGGCACAGAAGAAGGGCTATCAAATCCCGGCAGGCATGCTCAGCGACTGGGCGCGCCACCAGAAATCCGTGGCGCAGTCCTGGACCACCGGCAGCCCGCATTCAACCCTCGATCAGACCTATCGTCTGTATACGCTGGCGCTTGCCGGCCAGCCGGAGCTCGGTGCCATGAACCGCCTGCGCGAATCCGGTCGCTTGTCCGTGGCCGAGCGCTGGCAATTGGCGGCGGCCTATAAGCTTGCCGGCGTCAACGATGCGGCCCAGGATCTGGTCAAGGGCATCGGTGTCGAGGTCGGCGATTACGCCCAGCCCGACCACACCTTCGGCTCGCGCGTGCGCGATGCGGCCATCGTGCTGAATAGCATGCTTACCCTCGATCGTCTCGATCAAGCCAAGCCGGTGGTGGAGTTGATCTCCGCCGAACTCGCATCGGAGGGTTGGTACAGCACTCAGTCGGTGGCGTTCTCACTGCTCGCCATGGCGCAGTTCACCGGCGCGCGCGAGGTGGCGGCCTTCGGCTTTGAGCGCCAGATCGGCGGCGCCAAAGTCGAGAAGCTCAAGACCGGCGCACCGGTATACACCGGAGAGCTGGCGGGCATAACGCAGTCCGGGACCAGCGTCAAGCTGCACAATACTTCAGATCGCAATCTGTTTGCGAGCATTGTGGTGCGTGGCGTGTCCAAGGCCGGTGAGGAAAAAGAGAGTGCGGCGGGCCTGGATATTGACGTCAAGTACGTGGATAGCGATGGCAACGCTGTCGATATCGCGCGCCTGCGGCAAGGCGCCGATCTGGTGGCGCAGGTAAGCGTGCGCAATAGCAGTAATGCCAAGCTCGATAATCTGGCGCTCACGCATATCCTTCCGTCCGGCTGGGAGATACACAATGCGCGCATGGACAGCGCCCAGGACGGCGCCGCACCGGCACCAGCGCCAGTGTTGGTGGATTACGAGGACATCCGCGATGATCGCGTGTATCGCTATTTTTCCCTTAAATCCGGCGAGACCAAGCGCTTCACGACCCAACTCAATGCCAGTTACCTCGGCCGTTATTATTTACCGGCCTTGTCGGTAGAGGCGATGTACGACGCCAG
>JANOTM010000290.1:0-2836 GCA_031416355.1 Gammaproteobacteria bacterium | reverse complement strand
GTCTGCATGGATTCAGTGTGCGCCGTTTCGCCGCGCGCCGCGCGCACGCGCTCGTCCAGCAGGCCGTATATCTCCTCTTCGAAACCGAAATAGGCAGCGAGACCGAAACGCATCAGGGGATATTGCTGGCGCAGATGCGCGACTTGCCGCTGAATGCGCTCGACCAAGGTGCCGGTGAACAGGTAATAGGGCAACACCACGTCCTGTGTCATGCCGAGCCGGCTGTGCCGTTGCACCACGGTCTCGAGACGCGGATGGGTGATGCCGGTGAAGGCGATGTCCACCAGCTCGTGGCCGGTCTCCTCATGCAGCCAGCGCGCCATCTTGGCCAATTCGCCGTTTGCGACCCGATCGGAAGAACCGCGACCGAGCAGGATCACACCCGTGGTCTTGGGGTCCGGCGCATCTAGCGCCAGCATCGCTTTGGTTAGGTTGCGTTTAAGAATATGTAAAATGGGTTCGGCCGCGCCCAGGTGGCGAGCATATACAAATTCAGTGGCCGGATGCCGGTTGCGGGCGGCGGCAATGTGCGCTGGGATTTCCATTTTTACATGGCCGGCGGCGCTTAAGATCAAGGGCACGACCACGACCCGTTGCGAATCGTGCGCGGCGCGATCAAGTCCCGCGTCCGGCAGGACATCGGCGAATTCGATAAAGCACAGTTCGATGCGCCATTGCGGGCGACGTTCGCGCCAACGTTGGGCAAACGCCTCGACCTCACGATTGCCGGTGAGTTCGCGCGAACCGTGGCCTACTAATAATATACTCTCGTTCATGGTATCTCCTTTAAAGCCGACTTTACATCTTCGCCGATGGGATCGAGGCGAGGGGCGCAGGCCACGGATGGCCTGGTCGCGCCCTTGCGAAAGCGGTGGGTGAAGGCGGCATCGTACAGTTTGGATTTTTTAAGCACCGGCCAGGCGCGCGCGCCCAGCACCGGGCTCACGATGATCATGGCCTGGCTGCTTATTTTTTCGGCGCGGCACCGGTCGCGGATATCGGCGAGCGTGCCACGAACCACTTTTTCTTCACCCGGCCAGCTGGCCTTGTGCACCACCAGCACCGGCGCATCCGCGCCCCAACCGGCCGCGAGCAATTCTTTTTTCACCTTGTGCAGCAGGGTGATGGAAAGAAACAGGCACAGGGTGCAATGATGCTGCGCGAGTTCACTCAGGGATTCGCCCGGCGGCATGGGCGTGCGGCCCGCCACGCGGGTGAAGATCACCGTTTGTGTCACTTCCGGCAGCGTCAGACTTTCCACCGCGACCGCCGCCGCCGCCATGGCCGACGATACGCCCGGCACCACACCGACGGCGATGCCGGCCGCATCCAACGGTTGTACCATTTCGATCAGCGCACCGTAGAGCGTGGGGTCGCCGGTTTGTAGACGCACCACGGTGCCATGGCGCGCGGCCCGGTCCTTAAGCCACGCGCTGATGTCTTCCAGGGCCATGTCCTTGGAATCACGGATATCACAGTCGGCTTGGGCCCAGCGCATGGCGGCGTCGCTTACCAGCGAGCCGGCGTACAGGATGGCGCCGGCGTGCGCAATCAGATCGCGGCCTTTGACCGTGATCAATTCCGGATCGCCGGGGCCGGCGCCGACGAACCATACTTTGCCCATGTTGACGTTGTGTGGGTTCATGCGAGCCTCATGATTTTTATGTCGCCCGGGGTGCAGGCGGTTTTTTGCCGTAGCCCCAAGCCATGCCTGCGAGCGCGGGGATCATTAATAGAATAAAAGACTGCCATTGGCGTGTTGTGGTCGGCGCCTTGGCCTCGGCTTGGGTGAAAGCCGAAACATGAACGAGAGGCGCGGCGCCATCGCTTTTTGCGGAGCGCATTATCCGTAGTGCGATTTCGTAGTTCGTGCCATCCGGCGGCGCGTAACGTAGGGGCAAGCGGTCGCCTGGCATGACGCCGGCCAGCGCCAACACCGTCTGCCGGGATTCGCCATGGATCACTTCCAGATCGAACGCGGCATGATCCAGGGGCACGCCGGCCTGCAACACGTGTAAGTCCCAGAGCAAGGGCGCGCTGTTGGCGTAAGCATTGCGCTGGTTAGGGTGTATAAAACGCAGAGACAGGCCGCTGCTGTCCACCCCGGTGGCAGCGGATGCGGGTGCTGTGCCATGGGCGTGGCTGGGTGTGACTGGCAGAACCAGGCCTAGAGAAATGATAATCAGCAAAATGCCTGTCAGCGCCCCCATGGCCAAGCGCCGCAACTGACGCCCGCTGGCGTAACCGGCCGCCAGCAGCACGACCACCAAGATCACATTCACCGCATACCGCGCTAGGGGCGTTTGTACCGCAAACCCGTGCTCGAATAGCGGCGGCACGTCGGCGGCCGCGTCCGCCTGCCATGCGGCAATGCGGTATTGCCCCTCGTCGGCGAAGCGCAGCTTGAGACGCAATTGGCCGTCGGGTAATTCCATGCGGGTGTCGAGCAGTGGGCCGGGCGGCTGATACTCCACGAACAACAGCGGCAGCTTGGAGGAAAGCTTCTCCACCGTCACCCGGTAGACCCCGGGCCGCGCCAGATCGGCACGAAAGCTGGCCAGCTCACCGACGATGGGATTGGCGGGGGCCCAGTGGGTACCGGGCGCTTCGTACGCATCGTAGTAACCCACACCCAACCACACCGCGCCGACGATCAAGGCCGCCAACACCATAGGCACCGTGGCTTTAAGCCAGCGCATGATCGTTCCTTAGAGTCCCTAACAAAATGATCGGATCTTGCTTCAAGCTCCGGCCCTCGGCAACTGCTCCATGCGTTGCTCTACCTCCTGCATCCATGCGGTCGTCACCCCTACTTCCCGCCTGGGCGCAGAAGAAC
>JANOTM010000289.1:0-2723 GCA_031416355.1 Gammaproteobacteria bacterium | reverse complement strand
TAGCGTGCCTTGCCCGGCATGGCGGTAAGGATGGCGGGATAACCCGCCGATTCAAGGTCCTTTTGTAGGCGGCGAGCGCTGGGTTCATCGCCAAATACCCCCAACTGCACACCCCATCCACCTTCGGGGGTCAGCACGCCGCGTGCCGGTGCAAACTCGGTCTCCGCGGCCCAGGTTTGGAGTTTTTTCGGGTCCACCGGTGCGATGGCCTTGGGGGCCGCGTTCTTGGGGGCGACAAAAAAGCTTAAGGGCGTATCCATGGGCACTGCACCGGTGCCGGCGTGATGGACACCGATGTGCCCCTCGATCAGACATACCAGATCCGCCTCGGTATTGGAGCGCCCCCAGATATCGGTACCGCGGATCGCGACGGTGATGGAGGCTATCTGGATATTGACTTCGCGGCGTTGGTTGACGCGCGCCACTTTGTTCGTGGTGTAACGAAACGCGCCGCGCAATACATTCAAGGTGCCGTGGAACAAACCTTCGGGGGTCTCTGGGGATATCAGCTGTTCCAGCGCGATCCGCGCCTCTTGCCCCAGCTTAAGGGTGCTGCCGTCCGGCAGGGACACGTGGACACGGCCGTCTTTGCCGGTCTCCAGCACGTCGGACGAGGTTAGCACCTCGCCCGGTCGCAATGGCGCGCGCGCGCCGGCGCGCTCAACCCAGGCGGGAGTCTGGACACCGGCCACCGTGGCGGGTGCGGCGCAAGCGGCGTTCCATCCCCAACCGAGCACGAGTACCCATCCCAGCGCCACCCCTTTCTGAAAACGCGTCCGTATTTGGGCAATTTTATTTAAACTCATATACCTCTCCTTACGCACCCTCTCTAGCTTTGGATATTGGGTACTTTTTGCAATGTAGAAACCGGACGGGTAAACCTCACTTGCCTATGCAAAAGCTGCTGAATATCCGTCCCAGCAAATCATCGGAAGTAAATTCACCAGTGATTTCGCTTAATGTCCGTTGTGCTAAGCGTAGTTCCTCCGCCGCCAGCTCGCCGTGTTTATTTTCAAGCTGTCGCAGCGCGGCCTCCATGGCCAGGCGCGTGCGCTGTATGGCCTCGAGGTGGCGGCGGCGTGCGCTGAAGGTGCCGGCACCGGCCCCTTGAAATCCCATGCATGCTTTAAGGTGGTGGCGCAGGACGTCCAGGCCGGTACCGAGTTTGGCGGATATTGCAATCTCGACCCCGCTGGCGATGGGATCGGCGGAATTTTTTTGCGCGAGCCCGGGCGTGCGGCCGGTGAGGTCGATTTTATTGCGCACCAGGGTATAGGCGGCGGTGGGTGGTAGCTGACTGAGGAGGTCGGTCAGGACGGTGGTATCGGTGTCATCTAGCAACAGCAAGACGCGGTCGGCGTGGGCGATGGCGCGCTGGGCGCGCCGCACGCCTTCGACCTCGATTTCATCGCTTGCCGCACGTAGTCCGGCGGTATCAATAATATGCAGGGGCATGCCGTCGAGTTCGATGTGCTCGCTCAGTACATCGCGGGTGGTGCCGGGTATGGCGCTGACGATGGCGCTGTCTCGTTGCGCCAGGGCATTGAGCAGGCTGGATTTGCCGGCGTTGGGGCGGCCGGCCAGGACCACGGTCATGCCGTCATGTAAGAGGCTGCCCTGGCGGGTGCCTTGGATGAGGTCGGTGATTTTTTCCAGCAGGCCCTGACACTGGGCACGTAGGGCGTCGAAGGCGAGCACATCGATCTCGTCTTCCGGGAAGTCCAGGGCGGCCTCGATGTATAGCCGTAGCTGTATCAGCGACTCCACCAGCGTGTGCACCCGTTGCGAGAACTCGCCCTCCAGGGAGCGCACCGCGGCGCGGGCCGCGGCCTCGGATCCACTTTCTATCAGATCGGCCACGGCCTCGGCCTGGGCCAGATCCAGCTTGCCGTTAAGAAACGCGCGCTCCGAGTATTCCCCTGGCCGCGCCAGACGCGCGCCTAGCTCCAGGGTACGGCGCAGTAGCAGATCCATGACCACCGGTCCGCCATGGCCATGGAGCTCCAATACATCTTCGCCGGTGTAAGAGTGCGGCGCGGGGAAAAACAAGGCGAGGCCGTGATCAATACTGGCACCGGTGCTATCGGTGAATTTTGCCAAGGTGGCTAGGCGTGCTGTGGGTACACAACCGATAATGCCTACCGACACGCTGCGTGTTGCCGGCCCTGAGACACGCACGATACCTACGCCGCCGCGCCCGGGGGGGGTGGCCATGGCGGCGATGGTATCGGCGCTAGCCAGGGGCATATTGCCGGGGGCCTTCTACTTGGCGCCTGCCTCGATGCGGCGAGTGATGCTCCACTGCTGCAGGATGGATAAGAGGTTTTGCACCACCCAATACAACACTAAGCCCGCCGGGAAGAAGGCGAAAAACACGGTAAACACCACCGGCAAGGCCATCATGACCTTGCGCTGCAGCGGGTCGCCCATTTGCGGGCTCAGCATTTGCGTGACCAGCATGCTGGCGCCCATTAACACCGGCAGGACAAAATACGGATCGGCGGACGACAGGTCCTTGATCCACAGGGCGAACGGCGCTTGGCGCATTTCCACGCTTTCTAACAACACCCAATAGAGCGCAATGAACACCGGGATCTGTACTAGTATCGGCAGGCAACCACCGAGCGGATTGATCTTTTCGGTCTTATAGAGCTCCATGGTCGCCTGCTGCATTTTCTGTTTGTCGTCGCGGTAACGCTCCTTGAGGACCTCCATCTTCGGCT
>JANOTM010000288.1:0-11649 GCA_031416355.1 Gammaproteobacteria bacterium | reverse complement strand
GGTACTGGCGAGCAGGCCCGCAAGCCCCATAAACCATGAGTATCTCATTGATATTTTGTGCTTTTTCATAGGTACTCCTTAATAAACAGCGTTTAATTAACATTCAAAAAATACCCGCGGAAGCGGCGGGCGGTCCACGGGGTTAATAATGCATATCCGTCGTACCTTGCATTATGAACACCGTTCAATTATATTTGTAGCATAATATTGAACAGTGTTCAATACTAACTTACACTCACACTTAAAAACGAACGCCAAAATAAATAACGGGCAACAATAAGTAAGGATCCCCATGGCAAGACGTAGCGATCACAGCCGCGAAGAAATCCGCCAAATGGCCCTGACGGTAGCCGAGTCTATTGTCTCGGCCGAGGGCTATAAAGGTTTGTCCGCCCGCAAAGTGGCGAATGCCATAGGCTATACCGTGGGCACGCTGTATCTGGTATTTGAAAATCTCGATGACCTGGTGTTGCAGATCAACGGGCGCACCCTCGATGCCCTGTACGAATGGCTGCGCGCGCGCAGCACCGACGATGCCGAAGCGCAGGAAAGCCTGGTGACCCTGTCCGAGGCCTACATCGCCTATGCCGGAACCGAAACGCCACGCTGGAATATGTTGTTCGAATATATCACCCAACAAGGTAACGAACTGCCCGCCTGGTACCTGGCCAAACTCAACCGTGTGTTCGGCCTGGTGGAGGTGGCGCTGGCACCGCTCGCCAGCTACCACTCGAAACGTGAAATCGAACGCGCGTCGCGCGTACTCTGGGCCAGCGTGCACGGCATCTGCATGTTAAAGATACGCCAGCGGCTGGACGTGGCAGGCGGCCAAACCACCGGCGAAATGGCGGGCATGCTGATCGACAATTTTCTCAGGGGCTTTGCCGGTGCGGCAACAAAAACAAAACGGGGGTAGAACATGGGTCTGGTAAAATATTTTCTGCGCTGGCTGCTCACGGCGCTGTACAAGGTTGAAGTCAAAGGAATCGAGAATCTGGCAGCCGCGGGCAAGCGCGTGCTCATCGTCGCCAACCACACTTCATTTCTCGACGCTGTGTTTCTGGCCATGTTTCTGCCGGACGACATGACCTATGCCGTCAATACCCAAGTCGCCCAGCGCCGGCTGTTCAAGCCGTTCTTCCGCTTGACCCGTATCTTTCCCATGGACCCGACCAATCCCTTATCGACCAAGTCGTTGATCCGCTACCTGCAACAGGACAAGCGCGCAGTGATTTTTCCCGAGGGACGCATTACCGTCACCGGCGCGCTCATGAAGATCTACGACGGTACCGGACTCGTGGCCGACCGTTCTCAAGCCATGGTGGTGCCGGTGCGCATAGACGGCGCGCAATATACGCCGTTCTCGCGCCTGCGCGGCCGCCTGCGCCTGCGCTGGTTTCCCAGGGTGACGCTCACGGTGCTCGAACCGCGCCGCATCTCGCCGCCGGACGACATGCGCGGCCGCGCGCGCCGCAAATACGCCGGCAAGGCGCTGGCCGACGTCATGACCGAAATGATGTTCGCCACTAGTAATTACCGCCGCAGCTTGTTTCAGGCGCTGCTCGATGCACGCGAGGTGCACGGCGGCAGGCACCGCATCGTCGAAGACATACAGCGCAAGCCGCTGAGTTACAACCAGCTCATTACCTCGTCCTTCGTACTGGGCCGGGCCGTGGCCCAGCACACCCAGCACGGCGAGTACGTCGGCCTGCTGGTGCCTAGCGTAAACACGGCGGTGATTACTTTTCTCGGTCTGCATGCCTACGGCCGCGTGCCGGCCATGTTGAATTACACCGTGGGTGCCCGCGGCATGCTTAGCGCGTGCACAACGGCGGGCATACGCACCGTCATCACCTCGCGCCGCTTTGTGACGGCGGCCAAGCTGGACGAGGCCATGGGCATATTGAGCAAGCAGGTGCGGCTGCTGTATCTCGAAGACCTCGCCCAAGGTTTGTCGCTGTACGACAAAATCCGCGGCTGGTTGCAGACGCGCATGGCGCTGACCGTGTATCGCCATAACGGCGGCGCCACCCAGCCCGACAGCCCGGCGGTGATACTGTTCACTTCCGGTTCCGAAGGCACCCCCAAGGGCGTGGTGCTGTCCCATGCCAACCTGCTAGCCAATCGTGAACAGCTGGCGGCGCGCGTGGATTTCTCCGCCCAGGATATTATTCTCAATGCCCTGCCCTTGTTCCATTCTTTTGGTCTCACCGCCGGTACCCTGCTGCCGCTGTTTTCCGGTATGAAAATCTTTTTTTATCCATCGCCGCTGCACTATCGCATAGTGCCGGAGATGGCTTACGAGGTAAACGCCACGGTACTGTTCGGCACCAACACCTTTCTCGCCGGCTACGCACGTTTTGCCCATCCTTACGACTTCTATAGCGTGCGCTATGTGTTCGCCGGCGCCGAAAAACTACAAGAGGAAACGCGCCGCCTATGGTCGGAAAAATTCGGCGTGCGCATCTTCGAAGGTTATGGCGCCACCGAAACCAGTCCGGTGCTGGCGGCCAATACACCCATGGAAAACGCCCCGGGCAGCGTCGGCCGGCTCATGCCCGGCATAGATTACAAACTACTGGCGGTGCCGGGCGTGGCGGAAGGCGGGCGCCTGTACGTGCGCGGTCCCAACATCATGCTCGGCTATCTGTTGCACGACCAGCCGGGAAAACTGGTGCCGCCGAGCTGTGAACTGGGGAGCGGCTGGTATGACACCGGCGACATCGTGACCATGGACACGCATGGCTATATCCGCATTTGCGGCCGCGCCAAACGTTTCGCCAAAATCGGCGGCGAAATGGTGTCACTCACGGCGGTGGAGGAATTGGTCGCCGGCGCCTGGCCGGGTCACGCGCACGCTGTCGTGTCGCTGCCCGACAAACACAAGGGCGAACAACTGGTCCTGGTCACCGAGTACGCCGAGGCCGAGCGCGGCGCCTTGCAACAACGCGCCAAAACCGTCGGCGTCACCGAGATCAACGTGCCCAAGAAACTATTGAAAGTGAAAAAACTGCCCTTGCTCGGCACCGGAAAAATCGATTACCACGGCGTGACTGCGTTGGCACAAAAAGAGTTCGTCAACCAGGAGGACCCTGCATGAACCGCGCTATCTATCTATTGCTGGGGGCGCAGTTCCTCACCGCGTTCGCCGATAACGCCATTCTTTTTACTATCTTCACCATGGTCACTCAGACCGGTAATCATGGTGAGTGGTACAAACCGGCGCTGCAGGCTGCGTTCCTGGCGGCATTCGTGCTGCTGGCGCCGTGGGTCGGGCGCTACGCCGATCAGCATGCCAAGGGACGCGTGCTCGCCTGGGGTAACGCGCTTAAAGCCGGCGGCACCCTGTTGTTGATCGGCGGCGTCGATCCCTTGTTCGCCTACGCCGTGGTGGGCGTGGGGGCCGCGGTCTACGGGCCGGCGAAGTACGGCATCCTGCCCGACATCGTCAGCCACGACCGTCTGGTCAAGGCCAACGGCTGGATAGAAGGTTCCACCGTGATCGCCATACTGCTGGGCGCGGTGATCGGCGCCCACGTGTCGGACCATAGTATAGGCTGGGCCTTGGCACTGGTGGCCTGCGCCTACGGTGTATCACTCGTTACCACCTTGTTTCTTCCGAAGACCGCGGTTGCGGCACGCGACTCGCGTCCGGTGCTGGGCCAGTTCGTGGTCATGCTGCGGGGATTTTTTGTTGGCAGCCGCGCGCGTTTTGCCATGTTAGGCGCCGCCATCTTTTGGGCCACGGCGGTGGTCCTGCGCGTGATGCTGGTGGCCTGGGCACCGGCGGTATTGCTCACCACCAGCACCTCGGAAATCGCCGACCTCACGGCCTTCATCGCCCTCGGCATCGCCGCGGGTTCCATCGTAGTGCCGTGGCTGGTCCCCATAGAGCAACTGCGGCGCGCGCGCCTCGCCGCCTATGTCATGGGCGCACTCATTATCGCGCTGGGACTTGTGGACCACACGTATGCGGCGCGGGCCGTGCTGTTCGCCATCGGCATGGCCGGTGGCGTGTTCGTGGTGCCCATCAACGCCGCACTGCAGGAGATCGGCCACCGCACCATAGGCGCCGGTGGTGCCGTTGCCATACAGAATTTTTTCGAGAACCTGGCCATGCTACTCGGCACCGGCCTATACACCCTTGCCCTAAGTCAAAACATAGACCCGGTATCGTCAGTGCTCACCCTGGGCGCGCTAGTCATCGTAGCCACCGCCATCGTCGCCTGGCACTTGCCCAAAAAGTTTACGATTACGCCATTCGGGTCAGATCCCCGTTTCTGCTAATATTGGCGGAAACTAGTATCTGACCTTAATGGCGCTTACTTAAGGTAGCTCCATATTCAATGTAGGGTGGGTGAGACACGCAGTGTGTGCCGTAACCCACCGGACGTGCCGCTAGGCACTCCTTAAAAAGGCGTTGTGTTGCTGCGCAACGCCTGGTGGGTTACGCAAAAAACGCTAACCCACCCTACATTTTGGCTTAAGTAAGTGCCATTCGTATCTGACCTGGGTTTAAATAATAAGGAGAAAGTATGGAAAATCCGTACCAAACACCCGGTGCAAAGCTGGAGCCGGTGGCCACGCGCTCGGATATTGACAGTCTGAATGTGAGTGATACTTGGAAAAAGCGATTTCATATAATAGAACGAGCGGGTCCGTTTATTAAAGGGAAGTACCAGAACATCACTTCGCTTACAACCCGCGAGCGGCGCGTTATCAGCTTTAATATACTTGCGTTTCTGTTTTCAGGTCTTTATTACCTGGCAAAAGGGATGCCTAAGAAGGCACTCGTGCTGATGGGATTTAGTTGGATATTTTCCGCGGCGCTCACGCTGCTTGAGACAGCGTATCATTTTTCTGCACCCAACTCTTTGTATTGGATACCCCTGGCTGTGGTTACAAGCATGCTCGCGAATCATGACTACTATCAAAAAAAGGTCTGCCAACAGGATATGTGGCCAACGCTCAATGTCTTTGACAGTTGGGCGGCGAGTGTATTGTTCAGCATGCTCAGCCTTGGAATGGTGTTCGCAAGCGCGATGTGGCAACAGAATGTTTTCTCAAAGTAATGCGTAACTATTCAGCTCGGATCACTATAAAGAAAAGGAACCTTTAACGTGCCCAAAAATACCCTCCCTGCCCAAGCCCAAGGTCGACGGCGGATCGACAAAGCGGAGGAGCGCCGAGTTATTTTTGCCTCTTCCCTGGGCACGGTGTTTGAGTGGTATGACTTTTACCTGTATGCGACGCTGGCGCCGTTTTTTGCAGCGCTGTTCTTTCCGCCGGGTAATGAAACGGCGGCACTGTTGTCGGCGTTTGCCACCTACGCGGCCGGATTTCTGGTGCGGCCGTTTGGCGCGCTGGTGTTCGGGCGCCTCGGCGATCTGGTGGGAAGGAAACACACTTTTCTGATCACCATCGTGGTGATGGGCATATCCACGTTTGCCGTGGGCCTGCTGCCGACCTTTCAGACCATAGGCTGGCTGGCGCCGATACTGCTGGTGACCTTGCGCCTGCTGCAGGGCCTGGCCCTGGGCGGCGAGTACGGCGGCGCGGCAACGTACGTGGCGGAACATGCGCCGGACGCGGAACGCGGTTACGCGACCAGCTGGATACAAACCACCGCCACCCTCGGGTTCTTTCTGTCGCTGTTCGTGATCGGCATGTGCCGGGTCGGCATGGATGCGCGGGATTTCTCCGAATGGGGCTGGCGCATTCCGTTTATTGTTTCGCTGGCCTTGCTGGCATTCTCGGTTTATATACGCACGAAACTGAATGAATCGCCAGTATTCCTGAAGATGAAGTCCGAAGGCCGCGGCTCCAAGTCGCCGCTCACCGACAGCTTCCTGCGTTATCCCAACAACAAGTACGTACTGCTCGCTCTATTCGGCGCCACCGCCGGTCAGGGCGTGGTGTGGTACACCGGCCAGTTTTATGCGCTGTTCTTTCTTACCATCACGCTAAAACTCGATTTTCTCGTGGCGTATGCGTTGATAGCGGCGGCGCTGCTCATAGGCACGCCGTTCTTTGTCTTTTTCGGCTGGCTATCGGATCGCATCGGACGTCTCAAGATTATCATGGCCGGTTGTCTGATTGCGGCACTCACCTACTTTCCGCTGTTTCACGGGCTCACGCATTATGTAAACCCGGCGCTGGAGAAATTTCAACAGACCACCTCCATCACAGTAGCGGCGCAGGATTGCAAGATGCACATTCTAGTGCTGCCAGGCACCCAGTTCTCCGAATGTGACCGGGTCAAGGACTTCCTGTCGAAGTCGGGCCTGTCCTTTGAGTCGCTGCCGGCGGTGGCGGGCGAGCCAGTGGTCACCACCATAGGCACCCATCAGATTAAGGGCTGGAATGAGGCAGCGCTGAAGGAGGCGCTCAAGACCGCGGGCTACACCGCCAAGGCCGACACTAGCCAGATCAACTATCCCATGACCTTGGCGATACTGGTGCTCATGGTGATTTATGTCACCATGGTATACGGACCCATCGCCGCGTTCCTGGTGGAGATGTTCCCCACCAATATCCGCTACACGTCCATGTCGTTTCCCTACCACATCGGCAATGGCTGGTTCGGCGGCATGTTGCCCCTGCTGGCCACGGCCATCGTTGCGGCCACGGGTAACATTTACAATGGTCTCTGGTATCCCATAGGTGTGGCCGTGATGACCCTGGTCATCGGCACCCTTTTCCTGAAGGAGACGAAGGACGTTAAGATACATTGATGGAAATTGGGGCGTCATATCCTCAATCGCGGTAGGAGCACCCATTACTAGGCGCCCCCCGCACAGATCCGAGCGCGCCCGATTCGGGCGCTCGGCTCCCACCTCGGGTGGGTGACGGCAAAGCGGGCGTTGGGCCACGGATGAAGGATACGCGGTGTAGGGAGAAACTCGCGCGCGAGCTGATCGATTCGTTCCCACGTGGTGCCATCGACCCGGGGGCAGCCTGTCGTTTTAACGGCCGGTAGGCTTCCTTGAGGGCCTCGACACTCACGTGATGAAGTAGCGCGGTGAACGGCTCCTTCTTCCTGGCTTTTGCTGCTTGCCGTACACGATCAAGCCCCATCGACACACTTCCCCGGCACTGCGTCCGGCGCGTGGGAGGATTGAACGTGTTTCCCTTGGCCCCCACCCTGCCGGGTCAGCGCGGCACTTGCGTTGGCGCGCCGCGCTGTGTTGCCTTGCGCTGTGCCAACGGCGTCGGCGCCCGGGATTAAAGTACTATCGCGGCTCAATGGCTGGCCTGCACGTACCCTGTCAACGCTTCGCGATGTGCCTTGCGGCCGCTCCACGCGCATGACTCGGGGACAGCATGGTTCGCTACACCTTTACTGTAGGGGACTTTCACCCGTGACTCCTTGCCGGTCTCCCGGCGCAATGGCGCTTACTTAAGCGGTTTCATAGCCAATGTAGGGCGGGTTAGGCACGCCGTTTGTGCCGTAACCCGCCGGATGTGCCTGCGGGCACACCGTAAAGAATGTCTTGTGTTGCTGCGCAACACTGGCGGGTTACGCAAACTACGTTAACCCGCCCTACATTTGAGCTTAAGTAAGTGGCATTCGGGTCAGATCCTCATGGCACTTACTTAAGGCAATCGCCAGGACTTTTCGTCATTCCCGCGCAAGCGGGAATCCAGGAGGCCTGCAAAACCGCTGGATTCCCGCTTGCGCGGGAATGACGGGATGTTGGGCTTTTGTGGCATAAGTAGTGTGTTGATCGGGTAGAGCCCTTAAGTAAGTGCCATTAAGGTCAGATCTTAGTTTTCGCCAATATGTAGGAGAAACTGAGATCTGGCCCGGACGTTGTGTGGACTACAGTACCGATTACGCCGAGTTGCGAGACTATATTGCTCGAAAGTTTCCCTGCGGCTCGCCGCGTAGTCCGAAAATTATGGAAAAGGGGTAGAATGGTGCCCTATCAACGTTTGGCCCAACCGTCATCATGGCGCTCACGCCTCTTGCTTGGTTCCATAGCGGCAGCCAGACCCATGGCAGTGGTCGTGGGGTATCCTATGGATACTCCCCGGATGTGCGAGTTTACCTGATGCCGCAGAGCATAAGACTATGCCACCCACAAAGACCATAGAGTTTGAGAGCGCGTGCGTCCCGGTGGACGCCGACAAGGGCGCCAATATTATAGAAGACCTCGTGTGTACCTCCGGCGGCATTGATATTTTGCAGAAACACCTGGCCCTGGAACAGGCCATTAATCCCAATAGCCCGCTCGTGCTAGACAACAAGTTAGTCCTGTTACAGGACGGACCGGCGACCTACCAGGCCATGTTTGCCGCCATCTGTAACGCCAGGGACCACATCAACTTGGAAACCTACATTTTTGAAGACGACGATATCGGTAAACAATTCGCGGATTTGCTGCTGCAAAGACAGTCCGCGGGGATTCAGGTCAATCTGATTTACGATAGCGTCGGTTGCCTGAATACACCCGGGGTATTTTTCGAGCGTCTGAGCGCGGGTGGCATCGAGGTGCTCGAATTCAATCCGATCAATCCATTGGTTGGAAATGGAAAGAAATGGCTGCTCAATAACCGCGATCATCGTAAGTTGCTGGTGGTCGACGGCCGCGTCGCCTTTCTCGGTGGTATCAATATCAGCTCAGCCTACTCCAGTAGCCCGTTCGCCAAGTCCGCTAGAAAGAACGCCCCGACCTCGAAGATCGCCAAGACAATAGGCTGGCGTGACACCCATCTTCAAATCGAAGGGCCGGTGGTCGCGGAATTCCAGAAGCTATTCTTGGACACCTGGAAGAAACAACGGGGTGAACCCCTGGCAAAGAAAAATTATTTTCCCAAACTCGATAAACAGGGTGACGAGATGGTACGCGCGCTCGGCAGTGCGCCCGGTGATCCTCACAGCCACATTTATCTTACGCTGCTATCGGCAATCACGCATGCGGAACAGCACGTGTATCTTACGAACGCCTATTTTGTTCCCAATCAGCGACTGGTCAAATCCTTGACCGGCGCCGCGCGCCGCGGTGTCGATGTTAAACTTATCTTACCCAGCTACACCGACTTTTGGGCAGTATTTCATGCCGGACGCTCGC
Organism: Gammaproteobacteria bacterium; assembly: GCA_031416355.1. Classification (GTDB taxonomy): domain Bacteria; phylum Pseudomonadota; class Gammaproteobacteria; order Acidiferrobacterales; family UBA6901; genus JANNJF01. The sequence goes on along the minus strand of JANOTM010000288.1, from coordinate 2,575 downwards.
ATTACTCCAAGCTGCTGTGCGCCGGTGTCAAGATCTACGAGCGGCGCGGCGCGATGATGCATTCCAAGACTGCCTCTATCGATGGTGTTTGGTCTACCATAGGATCAACCAATCTGGATTGCCGCAGCTTCCTGCACAACGACGAACTCAACGCCACCATCCTGGGCCGCGACTTTGCCCGGCAAATGGACGCCATATTTACCAAGGATCTGGCGGAGTCTGATGCCATAGACCTCAATCACTGGAAGCGCCGGCCCGTGACATTCCGATTGAAAGAATGGGTAGCGCAACTGGGGGAATATTGGCTATAGCCCCGAGTCCGATCCAAATGGCGCTTAACTAAGGAAGCTCTCAATAATCCGATGTAGGGTGCGTCCCACGCACCATTTTGTTGAGTTGATCGGTGCGCAGGGCGCACCCTACATTTTTTGAATTAATCAGAGGTTCCCTAAATTAAATGTAGGGTGGGTGGAGCGTAGTTTGCGTAACCCACCCAGCGTTGCGTAGCAACACAACGATTTTTTTAAGGAGTGCCTGACGGCACGCCTGGTGGGTTACGGCACATACTGCGTGCCTCCACCCACCCTACGTTGAATTTAGTTAAGCGTCATTCGAGTGGTTAATTTAACGGAAACTGACATAACCCTCACGGCACCTGGTGCCCGCGGGAACCTTTTGCTGTCCCCGCGCATTATGTAGGTAACGACCCGGAAAAACCGCGAGATCGGTAACGCCGGCCGTTTAACCCAACATACCGAGGCAACACCATGATTAAACTCAACCCCGCCACCCCGATTTCCCCCGCACGCCGGCTTTTCCTATTCGAGTCCACTGCCCTCACCCTCTCGGGAGCGGCCGTTGCCCTGCTCGCCGGTGTCCCGCACCTGGCACAGGCGGCCAGCGCCACGGAGGGGTCGGCCGTGACCGACATTCAGATACTCAACGCCGCCCTCGCCGCCGAACGCGAGGCCATCGCCGCCTACCAGGTGGGCGCCGAAAGCGGCCTGCTCAAGAAGGATGTGCTGAAGACTGCCGTGCAGTTCCAAGGCCATCACAAGGCCCATGCCGACGTGCTCGCCGGCACCATCAAAAAACTGGGAGGCGAAGCGGTCGCGCCACCGGCGAAGTACGACTTTCCGGTGAGCCAGCTCAAGAACCAGAAAGACGTGCTCGAATTCGCCGCCAAACTCGAGCGCGGCGCAATAACGGCCTACGCCGGCGCGATTCCAAAGTTCGAGAACCGCGATCTGTCATATGCCGCCGCGAGCATCCTGTCCGACGAGGCAATGCATTGGGCGATACTGCGGCAGGTGCTGGGACTAGACCCAGTACCTGGCGCGTTCTTTGCCTAATTTGATGCCACTATGACCGCCCTGCGCGCTGGCAAACAGTGCGCAGGGTCCCTATCATTAAAGGAAACCGAAGCGATGCGAGAGGCAGGCGGCATGACACCCATACAGAACGCAAGCATCGCGCGCCGCAACGCGCTGGAGCTACCAGACGAGAACTTGGTCGCGCGCATGCGGACTGGCGATACCGGCGCGTATGAAATCATACTGCGCCGCTACAACCGCCGCCTGTTTCGCGTCACCCGCAGCATCCTGCGCGATGACGACGACGCGCAGGATGCCATGCAGGAGGCTTATGTGCGCGCGTTCACCCACCTTAGCGATTACCGCACACCCGGCAACTTTGGCGCGTGGCTCACGCGCATCGCCATCAACGAGGCCCTTATGAAAAAGCGCAAAGACCGACGATACACATCGAGCGACGCGGCACTCACGCCTGACGAAGACGAGGCCGCCACACAGGAGCCGGCGCCGGGCCCCGGCACCGAGGAGCTGGCCGCCAACGGCGAATTGCGCCGCTTGATCGAAGTGGCGGTGGACCGATTGCCAGAGAGCTTCCGCACCGTCTTCGTCCTGCGTGCCATCGAACAGCTCAGTATCGAAGAAACTGCCGCCTGCCTCGACATCCCCGCGGCCACCGTCAAGACCCGCTTCCACCGCGCCCGCGGCCTCATGCAACAATCCCTCGACCACTACATCGACGCCGCCGGCCTCACCGTTTTCGACTTCGCCGGCCCACGCTGCGACCGCATGGTCGCCGACGTGCTCGCACACCTGGCTCCATCAGGCCACTAATAAGGTCCGCAAAAGTGAAGGCGTACCTGAATAACGCTACTACGTCAGATTCCGTAATCTCGTAGGGTGGGTGGAGGCGCAGCTTTTGCGCCGTAACCCACCACAGCGCACCCCGTTCTGTAATAGTTTTCACCACGGCCATAGGTTTAAGGTAGCCCCATGAAAACATGCGCGTGAGTCTCAACCCTCCCGCACCCCATCCCCCACCAACTCCCCCACACCCACGCCCAAGGCCCGCGCAATCTTCGCCAATCGCGCAACACTCATATTCACCGACCCCCGCTCCACCTGCCCAAGATAATTTCGATGCACCCCGGCGATCTCGGCCAAGACCTCCTGACTCCACCCACGCCCCACCCGCAACACGCGTATGCGCCGCCCCAGCACCCGGGCAAACGTAGGCTCGACTTCCTCGCGCCCTCTTGTCATGA
>JANOTM010000287.1:0-5216 GCA_031416355.1 Gammaproteobacteria bacterium | reverse complement strand
CATAAGCCGCGCTGAATAAATCTTGTGCCGGCTGCGAAAGGGATCCGTCCCGGTCGAAGGCGCTCACCGCGCTCACGCGGTAATAGAGGTAGTTTGATCCGGGCACGCGCTTCAGCGTCACGGAATTGCCCTCGGTCTCGCTGATTTTCTGGTAATCCTGATCGGCGCCGGCGGCGGCATATACGTGGTACTTGGTAACGAATGTCCCGGGGGTCTTCTGCCAGCGCAACAAAGTATGTTGCCGGGCGCCACGCACCACCAACCCGCCAACGCGACTCGGTACCTGTTCGTAATAGTATGTCTGTAGCCGCTTGCGCCCGGCGTCATATATCGCAAGCGTGGTTTTTTCCGAGGCGGGCACCGACAGCGTGCTGGCGCGGACCATGCCGGTACCGTGCTCACCGGCGGAACCAAAGGCAAATACCCGCGTCGGGCCGCTGTAGACGTAAACCGCGTATGGGTTGGTAGCGGTCGCCGCCAGGACATATAGGTTGTCGTCCTGATCCATGGCGAGATCGTGAATTTTTTCGAAGCCGCCGCGCGCGCTATCGGACGCGCCGATATCGAACAGGTGTTCTTTCTTGGCGGAAAATACGCGTACCTTGTTGTAGCCGTTATCCGCTACGTAGAGATTGCCTTGGGTGTCCACCGCCACCGCCGCCGGTTTGCGCAATACCTCGGCACCGTTCTTGGGATTGCCTAGCTTGTCGAGGAACACACCGTCGCGGGTGAACATCTGTACGCGCTGATTATCGGTATCGGCGACAAAAATACGCTCGCCCAGAAACACCCCGCCCGGGTTATTAAACTCGCCATCGCGTGATCCGGAACGCCCCAAGACGAAACGCAGGGTGCCGTCGTGGCTAAATAGTTTAATCCGGTCATCGTCGACGATGGCCACGTCGCGCGCGTCCACCGCCAGCGCCAGAGGTTTTTTGAATGCCGCGGAAAATGCCGACGCCACCTTTCCGTCCTGACGCACACGGGCAACACTCTTGGCCGAGTGATTCAGGCACAGTACGTGGCCGTCGGGCAGGGGCCCGGCCACGTCGCAATCGGCGCCGAAGGCGGGGCCGAGGCGCACCGCCGGCAAACGCACCTCGTCCAGGGACGGACGCACGGCGGCGCCCGGCAATTGATAGACTTCGATTTTGTGGTTACCGCTGTCGCCGACCACCAATCTGCGGTCGGCGCCCATGAACAGGGCGGTCACGCGGGCAAACTGGCCGCGGCCGCTACCCTTGCTGCCGAAAGCTCGCAGCACTTTGCCCGCCTGCCAGTCGAACTGCACGATTTTGCCGTTGCCGGCGTCGGCCAGATACACCAGGCCGTCGGGGCCGGCGGTCATGGCGCTGAATTTAGCCGGCCTTTCCGTGACATAGATGGCCTGGGCACTGACCTGCTTGAGGAGTTTGCCGTCATGGCCGAACACCGACACCCGTCCCTGGCCGGCGGCGTCGAATACGTAGATGCGCTCGGCATCGTCCAAGGCGACGTCCGTGGGACTCTCCAGCCGTTCTGGTCCCGTGGCCACGCCCAAACTGAAAAGATAAATACCGTCGCGGCTGAAGACGCTGACCCGGTTGTTGCCCGCATCGCATACGTATAAGCGCCCGCGCGCCGAATACGTCAGCCCCAGGGGCCGGTCCAATTGACCTTCGTGACTACCGCCCTCGCCGATGACGTAAGTAGTGGCGCCGTTGTCATCCATTACCACCACCCGCTGGTCGCTGCTCTGGGCGATGGCCCACTGCCCGTTGCCCAGGGCCGCCATGCCACCGAGCTTGCGCGTGCCAAATAGCTTTTGTTTGCCTGCGATCACACGTTTTTTAGTGGCCTGATGAGTGCCTGGGGCGGTAAAGCTGGCGATACCGCCGGCGGCGATGACGTGTATGCCGTGGCTGTCGGCATACACGCTGGAGATGTCGTCGAATTTTTCCGTGTCCGCGGATCCGGCGATATCACGCACCAGTTTGACGTCGGCTTCGGCCAACGCCGTGGCGGCAAATGTTTGCAAGACAACCGCCAGACACAGCCCGGCCGTGGCCCCCCGATGGGATAACAAGCTGCTAGACTGAATGCGTGGTCTTACCGCCAAAGAAAGAAATAACACCAAGGAATCTGGTCGCATCTGCATGGCGAATTTACCCTTAAAATTCATTGCATCCGTCTTTTCCGTAAGAAAGGTCGGTCTCGCACTCACCGCTCTCCTGGTAATACTGTACATCCTGGGCAACCCATTGCTAGATGTACTGGAACTTAAAACCTACGACATGCGCCTGCTGGCACATCCGGCCGCGCCGGGCCCCACCCACGTGGCCATCGCGGCCATCGATGAAAAAAGCCTGTCTGTCCTGGGCCGCTGGCCGTGGAGCCGCGCCACCATGGGCAAACTGGTGGAACGGCTGGACCAGGCCGGCGCCGGTGTTATCGTTTTCGACGTGTTTTTCTCGGAAACCGAAAACCGCCAGCTCCTCGACCAGCTGGCGCGCCTGGAGGCGGAACAGGGCTATTCCGCTGCAACCAGCCCTTACCAAGCGATAAAAAAATCCCTTGCCGGCGACACCTCCTTCAGCCGCGCCATCAAACAGAGCGGCAAGGTGGTACTGCCCATGGTGTTCCTGATGTCACCAGACGAGGCGCGCCACCAATCGCCGGACGAAGCCGCGCGCGGCTATAGCAGCATAGAGAACCACGCCATACAGCTGATCAAAGACCGGGGTGACGGCAGCCTTGCCTTTCCCATGGCCCAGCCCCATGGCGTGGTGGTGAATCTGCCGGAGTTGTCCGCCAGCGCGCGTTATATCGGGCACATCAATGCGATTCCGGATAATGACGGCACCGTGCGCTGGACCGCCCTGGTCATACGCTATAAAGGGCTGTACTTCCCGTCGGCCGATGTCCAGGCGGCGCGCCTGTTTTTAAATGCCCCGCACCTGACTCTACATACCAGCGCCTATGGCATTACCGGGCTCTCCCTGGGTGAACGGCGCATCGCCACCGACGAAGACGGGCGCACACTGATACATTACCATGGGCCCGCCAAAACCTTTCCCACCTACTCCATCGCTGACATTATGGCCGGCAAAATCGACGCCGGCCTGCTCAAGGGAAAAATCGTACTGATAGGCGCCACCGCACTGGGGCTAGGGGATACCCACGTCACGCCGTTCAGCTCGGTCTACCCAGGGGTGGAAATTCGCGCCAATACCATACAGAACATTCTCGACGCTGATTTTATCCTGCGTCCCGGCTGGATGTTCGTTATGGATGTGGCCGTGATGCTGGGCCTGGGTTTGGGGTTGGTGCTACTACTGCCGCGCACAGGGGTGCGCAATAGCGCCCTGGTGGTGTTGGGCCTGGTGGTGTTCTACATCGGACTCGCGGTGGTGGAGTTTCGTACCCAGCAGATATGGATGAACTTGGTATATCCATCGCTGCTCATGCTGCTGTTATTCATGGCGGCGACCATCATTAAGTACTTCACCTCGGAAAATGAAAAACGCCAGATCAAGGGCGCATTCAAGCAATACGTGCCGGCGGCGGTGGTCGATCAGATTATGGGCAATATCGACAACCTCAGCCTGGGCGGCGAGAAGCGTGAGCTGACCGTGCTGTTTTCCGACATCCGCGGTTTCACCACCCTGTCGGAAACCCTGGCGCCCGAAGACGTGGTAAAGATGCTGAATACCTATTTAACGCGCATGACCGACACCGTATTCCGCCACGACGGCCTACTGGATAAGTATATTGGCGACGCCATCATGGCGATCTACGGCGCGCCCCTGGCGCACCCGGCCCACGCCAAGCTCGCGTGCTATACCGCCCTGGACATGATGAAGGAATTGCACGCACTGAAGGAACAGTGGGGTGCCCAGGCCTATGCCGATATGGATATCGGCATAGGCATCACCACCGGGCCCATGATCGTGGGCAATATGGGCTCGATGAATCGCTTCGACTATACCGTGATCGGCGATGCGGTAAATCTGGGATCGCGCATAGAGGGGCTCAACAAGATCTACGGCACGCACATACTTATCAGTGAGCCGACCTACAAAATGGTCAAGGACGAATTTCCCTACATCCGGGAAATCGATGTCACCCCCATACGCGGCCGCCTGGAAATGGCCAGGATATACGAGCTCATGCTGCCGGAGCTCTATCCGCACATGGACTGGCTGGCGGAATTCCACCGCGCCTATGAACTGTTCCGCGCCAATCTGCACCCACAGGCACGCAAGGTGTTTCAGGCACTGGCGAACGACGTGCGCGACCCGGTGAGCACTCATTATATCCAGCGCTGCGTCGCCCCTCGCCGGCGCATGGGAGATTAGCCGGTAGCCGCGGCCTCCAAAGAAATCCGCACCCGTGATGTCTTATTCAATCTGGTATATTATCCGGAATGATCGATTGGAAGAGCCCGTTCTTCCCTGTGATAAAACCACCCACCTAGGAGCGAACCATGAGCAAAGGTATGGACAGTAAAAAGCAAACCAAAAAACCACCCGCCAAGACCATGAAAGAAAAGCGCGCCGCGAAGAAATCCAAAAAGGATTCCAGAGGCTCGCTGAAGACGTGACGCGCGGCACGTAAAGCGCACCCGTAGGGCGTCAATGAGCGCAGCGAATTGCGCCACCTGTGTGTCACTGCGCAACGTATGCTCTTGTAGGTAAGCGCCGCATAAAAATGCGTCCTCGCCAGGATCGACCCCTATTTAGTAGTTGATTGTGGTTAGCTGGCCCAGGGTGTTTGCCCGCCCTGGGCCAGCACCTATTAATTTGCCTTCTTCCTCATCTCCAAATGTATTGCCGTCTCACTCGTCGGCCACAAACCCCATACGCCGTTTTGTTGGCTGCGGCGGCATCGGGCTCATGAGCTCGCGTATGGCGCTCAAGATGCTCGCAATCGCCTGGTCGTGGGTCCCTAGCCTACGTTCGATGGCATCGAGCTTGCGCGCGAGTTCCTTGTTCGAGGTTAATACCTCGCGCAACCTGACAAATGCCCGCATGATCTCGATGTTGACGGCAATCGCCCGCGGGCTCTTTAACACCGAAGAGAGCATCGCCACGCCTTGTTCGGTGAAGGCGTATGGCATGTAGCGGCGCCCGCCCCAGCTTGAGGTCACAGATTGTGACCTCAAGTCCCCGAACTCTTCCGCGGAGAGCTGGAACATAAAATCCTCCGGAAACCGCTCCAGGTTGCGCTTGACAGCC